>NZ_PSVX01000080.1:0-14015 GCF_002932695.1 Rathayibacter sp. AY1D2
GGGCGCGCCCCCGGCCCGGCCGTCGATCCGATCCCTCACCGGATCAGTAGTACTCGCCCTGGCGGTAGTCCCAGGAGTTGAACTGCTCGGCGAGGTTCAGCATGATGCGCTCGTAGTCGAGGCCGCGGCGGATCAGCACGGGGCCCGGGGTGATCGAGCGCTCGCCGCCCTGCACGGGGATGAGGGCGCCCGAGGCGTCCACCATCGAGACCATGACGCCCTGCTCGTGGCGGGAGTCCTCGTCCTTGTCCGGCTGGATCGAGGAGACGTAGGAGTCGGCCGAGACGATGACGTCGGCCTCGTTCTCGATCCGCTCGCCGATGTTCGCGACGCGGCCGCGGTTGCCCACGCCCGAGGGGTTGGCCGAGCTGGCGAAGGTGAGGGTGCGGTCGCGCTCCCACATGGTGGCGACCAGCTGCTCGGCCGGGCGGCCGAAGCGGATGACGAAGCAGCTGGTGCCCCGTCCGTCGCGGACCAGCTCGCGGGCGTCCTCGTCGATCAGGTCGACGGCCTCGGCCTTCCACGGGAGGATGCAGCCGAGCAGGACGTCCTGGTCCCAGTGCTTCTGGTAGAAGGCGAGGACCTCCTCGTTGAGCTCGGCGAGCTCGGTGAGCTGCTCGATGCTGGAGCAGAGCACGACGCCCGGCTTGTTGCGGTTGCGCTGCTTGGCCGAGAACTTGCGCTCGAGGCCCGCTCCGTCGGTCGTCATCAGGATGTAGCCGACCTTGGTCGCGCAGACGACCAGTCCACCGGGGGCGTAGAGCGCGTCCACCGCTTCCGCAGGAGCCTGCTCACGCCATTCGATCACCGTCGTGCTGGTCATTCTTTCCCTTTCGTGGTGTCCAGAGACGCCATGGGCGGGGCCCCGGCCGAGCGGAAGCCTAGCGGATCGCCTCCCGTCGTCCGCGGCGGTGATGCCGCGAACGGACGCGCACCGGGCTCCGGATCGACTCCGGTGCCCGGTGCGCGCCCGTCCGCGCCGCGCGCGCCGACGGGACGGCTCAGGCGAGGGCCGTGAGCGAGCCTCGCGCGAGCGTGTTGACGGTCAGATGGAAGCCGACCAGCGAGGCCGGAGTCGACTCGTCGACCGGCAGCGTCGGCACTCCGAGCGCGTGCACCGTGAAGAGGTAGCGGTGCGGGCGGTCACCGGGCGGCGGGGCCGCACCGGCGTAGGCGAGCGACCCGAGGTCGTTGAGCGCCGGGCGCCCCACTTCCGTCGAGCCGGCGGCCAGCTCGGTGACCTCCTTCGGGATGTCGACCAGGACCCAGTGGTGGATGCCGCCGAGGGTCGGCGCATCGGGGTCGAACACGGTCACGGCGTACGACTGCGTGCCCTCGGGGCCGGCGCTCCAGCGCAGGGACGGGCTGGTGTCGCCGCTCCCCTGGGCCTCGGCGAGCCGCTCGCCGTCGGTCACGTCGTCGCTGGACACCTCCAGGGGCGCCGTCGCGGGCAGGAAGTCGAGCGGGTGCGGGGGCGTGCTCCTGGTCAGATCGGTCATGTCGTTCTCCTTCTCTCTCAGTCGGTGACTCGGCCGCGGACGCCGTCGAGCCAGTAGTCGGAGTGGCGGTCCGCGGTCGCCGCGTCGCGGAACGAGTACGTCTTCAGCAGCCAGCGGAAGCGGGTCTTGTCGCGGTCCTGGACGTCGACGAGCTGACGGCTGTGCAGGCCGTCCTGGTTCGCGATGATCAGCAGGTCCGCGTCGCGGATCCGGTGGTACTGCTCGCTGACCTTCGAGAGCGCATCGCGGAACTGCCAGAGCGCCCACAGGTGCGGCAGGTCGTCCGGGTCGGCCGGCACCGTCCGGGTGTCGTAGTAGCGGAAGCTGTGCTCGTTCTCGAGCAGAGCGTGCTGGTCCGACACGATCTGGTTCTTGTTCTGGGCGCGCGAGAGCTCGTCGAACGGGGTGATGTAGACCGCCTCGCGCAGGAGCGCCTGGTTCTCGGGTGAGATGAAGCGCAGGATCTCGCGGCCGTCGACGTACTTCGTGTAGACGAGGTCGGTCTCGGGCGTGCGCAGTCCCAGGAGCGAGATGAAGTCGGCGCGCACCGGGTGCGCGGTCCGCTCGTTGTGCCAGTACAGCTCGCCGTCGGTCTTCTGCGTCTGGGTGTTCGAGAAGCGGTTGTCGGCGTAGACGTCCTGGAAGAAGTCGCCGTTGTTGCGGGTGGCGTACGCGAGCAGCGGCGAGCCGAGGTACTGCGACTGCAGCTCGAGCAGGCCCTCGCCGACGAACGTCAGCTTCTTGCGGTACTTGTCCTCGAGCGCGTCGTCCTGGTCGAGCCAGGGGATCTCGTCGTCGACCGGGTTGTTCGAGATCAGGTGCGCGTAGGTGATCTTCTCGTCGCGCTCGCGCCGGATGCGGGCGAGCGCGTCGACGAAGCCCTGCGGGACGTCGCCGCTGTCGATCAGCGCGGCGATCGCGTCGCGGAAGCGGTCGTAGTCCTTGTAGGGGTCGATGGCGACCGCCAGCAGCGACTGCTGGAGGGTCGATCTGTCGGAATCGGAGAACGTGTAGATGGGCTGCATTGCTTCACTCCTTGCACGTGGATGAGGGACGCCGCCGGCGGGCTCGTCCCGGACTTCCTCTGTCACTCCGCTTCCGTGGTGACGGCCCTCCTCTCCTGTCGTCGCATCGAGACGGCCCCGATCGTCTGCGCGAGGACCGCGAGGACGACGAGGACGATGAGGGTCGGCGCGGTCCCTCCCGTGAGGGGGACGAGTATCCCGGCGCCGACGAGCAGGACGGCCTGGAGGATCCCCTGGTTGCGCTCCAGTCCGCGCATCACCGCGACCCGGGCGCCGTCCTCGAGCCCGTTCATCGCCGGCGCCAGGGCGATCATCGTCGCGGGCCGCACGAAGCCGCCCGCGATCCCGAGCAGGGCCAGGCCGGCGATCGCGGCGCCGAGCACCCCGAGGGTGGTCAGGGCGAGGCCCAGCACCTGGGTGAGCGCCGTCAGCCGGAAGACCAGGGGCGTGCCGGCGATGAGCGGCGAGAGCCGGGCGGCGGCCAGGCCGGCGAGCGTGTAGAGGCCGAGCACCAGGCCGAACGCGGGCAGCGTCAGACGCAGCTCCTGGAACAGCAGCAGCGGGATCACGAAGGTGTAAGCGGCGAGCAGGACGGCGCGGTTCACGGAGTAGTAGAGGGACCAGAAGCGCACCGCGGCGGGCAGGACGGCCGGCCGCACGGCGCGCGCCGCCACTCCCGAGGCGGCGCTCGCGCCGAGCGGCAGGCGGGCAAGGAGCACCACGGCCAGCGCGGCGCACGACACGAGCGCGCTGAGGAGGAACGGCAGCCGGTCCCAGAGCGCGAGCGAGGCGGCCCCGAGCACTCCCGCGCCGAAGGAGGCGAGGAACATTCCGCTCTGCACCCGCGTCTCCTGGCGGCGAGCATCGGCTCCGGCGCGCAGCGAGGAGGCCAGCGCGGCGTCCCGCCCGGCCGTCAGCGAGAAGCCGCAGCCGGCGAGCAGCTGGCTGATCACGACGGCGACCGGATCCGCGTCCAGCACGATCACGACGAGGCCCAGTGCCTTCACGCCCTCGCCGACGACGAGCGCGCCCGCCGAGGACAGGCGGCGTGTGAGCGGCGAGAGCGGGCCGTCGGCGAGCGCCGCCACCACTCCGTAGAGCGCCAGCAGCAGCGCCACGGCCAGGATCGGGTAGCCCCGCGCCAGCAGGAACACCGCGACCACGGGCAGGTGGAAGTAGGCGCGCGAGACGATCCGGTAGACCGTGATCAGCCCGGCGGCGCTGCGGCCGCGCGGGGCGTCCCCGCGCCCGAGGTCAGACAAGGGAGGGCACGACGACGCGCAGTGCGTCGGCGCCCACGTCGCCCTGACGGACGATCGACGCGCCGCCCACGAGGGAGACGATCGTGCTGCTCATCGTGGAGTCGGGGGCGGTGGTGCTGCGGATCAGGTAGTCGCTGTCGCCGCCGAGGTGCTCCGCGGCGAGGTCGAAGTCGACGAGTCCGGTCGACACCGTGCCGCTGATGTTGGCGGAGGTGGCCGCGAGCGGCAGGCCCGCGAATATCGAGAGCAGGTTGATCGGGGCGCTGAGGTTGTGCACGACCGACACCGTGTCCTGGCCCGAGGTGACCCAGTCCGGGACGACGGGCTTGCGGCGCAGGATGACGTTCAGCGGCCCCGGCCAGAACGCTGCGACGAGCGCGTCCATGTCGGCCGTCTCCGGGGCGAAGGCCCAGGTCGCCCAGTCGCGGGGCGCGGAGACGAAGAGGGTGAGCGGCTTCGCGCCGTCCCGCTTCTTCATGTCGTAGAGGCGGAAGCAGGCGCTGCGCGAGAAGGGGCTGGCGAACACGCCGTAGTTCGTGTCGGTCTGCGCGATGACGGTCGCGCCCTCGCGGAGCTCCTGCCCGACGCGCCGGAGCTCGTCGAGATCGGTCGCGTCGATGATCTGTGCCGTCATGGGTAGTGCTCCTGCTGCGCTCGGGCGCGTCCGGGCGGGGCCGGATCGCGTCGCTGTCGTGTGGCCCGCTGACGGCGGCGCCCCACGGAGGGCGCCTGGCGGGTCGGACGGCGGAGGCCGTCCGGATGCGGGTGACCACGGAGGAGAGATGCGGCTGCGTCCTCCCCCCGAGGACGTCTGCCCGGTGAAAGTAGCAGGGTGCGCATCCGGCCCGCGTGTTCGCGACGCTGCATGACGAAGGAAGTCGTCGACGTCGGGGAGCAGGGTCGGGGATCGGTATGTTCCGCTGACGCGCCGCATCTCCGCGGCGTTCTCCCGGCTCCGCGGATCCGCGCGATCGTCCGTCTGGCGGCGCACCACGGCCGGGGCTGGACGGCTCGCGGCGACCCGGTCTCCGGGCCCTCCCGCTCCTCGACAGAAGGACCGCCCATGACCGACTACTGGCCCGTGCTCCTCATCCTGCTCACGATCGTGGCCGTCGTGGTCCTGATCGTCGTGCTGAAGGTCGAGCCGGTGATCGCCCTCCTCGTCTCGGCCCTCGGGCTCGGCCTCGTCTCGGGGCAGGGCGGCGAGGGGACGGTGACCGCGATGACGTCCGGATTCGGCGCGGTCCTCGGCGACATCGGCCTGCTGATCGCGCTCGGCCTGCTGCTCGGATCGCTCCTGGAGGCGCTGGGCGTGGCCCCGCTGCTCGCCCGCTGGCTCGTGAAGCGCTTCGGTCGGCGCGCGCTCCCGGTCGCCTACGCGCTGACCCTGGGCGTCGCCTTCCCCTCGATCTACTCCGACGTGCTGGTCGTGATGAGCGCACCGCTGACTCGTCTGGCCTCGCGGGGGCTCGGTGCCGGTGGCTACGGGCTGCTGGCCGGCTCCTCCATCGTCGGGATGATCGTGGGCGTGGTCTTCGTCGTCCCCGGAGCCGCCGCGCTGGCCACGGCAGGCATCGCGGGCGCTCCCCTGCCGTCGATGGTCGCCATCGGCGCCCCGCTGGGCATCGTCACCATCGTGCTGACCGTGCTGGTGTACAGCGCCCTGGTGAAGCGCGGCGGCTGGCGGGACGAGCGCGACCTCGAGGGCGGGGCGGTCCCGGGGCCCGCTCTCGAGCCCGAGGCGGGCGCGGCCACGGGAGGCACGGCGCTCGCGACGCGGCGGGTGCCGCTCGCGCTGGCCGTCGCTCCGATCGCCCTCACCATCGTGCTGATCGCCGCGAACTCGCTCACCCAGCTGGCCGAGCTCGACGTCCCCCTCCTGCGGTTCCTCGGCGACGCGCACATCGCGCTGCTGGCCGGCTTGGTGCTGGCCTACGCGACGGCACTGCGGACGCTCCCGAAGGGCGCCGTGGCCACGGCACTGGGCGGAGCACTGACCCGCAGCGGCCCGATCGTCGTCCTGACCGGGGTCAGCGGCAGCCTCGCCGCCGTGGTCGGAGGAACCGGGGTCGGCGACGCGCTCGCCGGCGCCTTCGACGGGCGGGCCCTCTCGCCGATCCTGCTCACCTGGGTCGTCGCGGCCGTGCTGCACGCGGCGATCGGCTCGGTCTCGACGGCCGCGATCACCGCGGTCGGCATCGTCGCCCCGCTGATCCCCGTGCTCGACGTGAACCCGGCGTTGATCGCCCTGGCCGCCGGCTCCGGCGCGCTCTTCCTCGGGATGGTCAACGCCAACGCGTTCTGGCTCTTCAAGTCCGTGCTCGGCCTCACCGTGCGGGGCACGTTCACCGCCTACTCGCTGACGCTCTCGATCGCCTCGGTGATCTCGCTGCTGGCGCTGCTGGTGGCGGGAACGTTCGTCTGAGCGTCGGCCGGCCCCCACGAGTCCACGCTCGCGAGGTCGGCGCCGAACTCGACCCGGAGGCGCACGGGCGCGCCCCCGCGCAGCACGCCCGGCAGCCAGAGGCGGGCGTCATCCCACATCCGCTCGAACGGCACCTCCTCGACCGGGACGAAGGCGGCGGCGAGCTCGCTCGACTCGGTGACCTCGCCGGTGACGCGGCGGCAGAGGAAGACGTGCGAGCGCTGGCTCCACGCCGGCCGGTGGGGGAAGGAGTAGTCGAGCACGCCGCGCGGCTCCAGGTCGGCCGGGAGGGCGACCAGCCCCGCCTCCTCCTCCAGCTCGCGGACGGCCGCGTCGACGGGCGACTCCCCGGGCTCGAGCTTGCCGCCGGGGGCGACCACGCGGCCCTCGCCGAGGCCCCTGCGCTTGCGGCCGAGGAGCACCTCCGCGCCCCGCGGGCCGTCGCGGAGGACGTAGACGACGCAGACCTCGGGCAGCCCCACCGCACACCTCCGCTCCGACGGGCCGGGGGCCCGGCACCGCCGTCGTAGGCTAGCCCGGTGACGACGACCGCGCTCGAGCGCTTCCAGGCCCTGCTGCGCGTCGACACCGTGTCCCACTCGGACGAGTCGGCGACCGACTGGAGCCGCTTCCACGCCTTCCGGGAGCTCGTCGCCGAGCTCTACCCGGCGCTGCACGCGGCGCTGGAGTCCGAGACCGTCGCCGGCCACTCCCTCCTCTGGCGCTGGCGCGGTGAGGAGCCGGGCGAGCCGGCCGTGCTGATGGCCCACTACGACGTGGTCAGCGTGACGGCGGCGGAGTGGTCGCACGACCCGTTCGCGGCCGAGACGATCATCGCCGCGGACGGCCGCACCTCCGTCGTGGCGCGCGGCGCCCTCGACGACAAGGGCTCCCTCGTCGCCCTCCTCGAGGCGGTCGAGGCGGCCGTCCTGCGGGGCGAGCGGCCCCGGCACGACGTGTACCTCCTCTCCACGCACAACGAGGAGACGGCGGGCGACGGCGCCCCCTCGGTCGTCGCCCTGCTCGGCGCGCGCGGGGTCCGCCCGCGCCTCGTGCTCGACGAGGGCGGGAACGTGCGGCGCGGCATCCTGCCCGGCGTCACCACCCCGATCGCCGTGATCGGCGTCACCGAGCGCGGGATCATGAACCTCGAGCTGACCTGCCGCGACGTCGGCGGCCACGCCTCCGCTCCGCCGCCCCCGCCCGGGCTGCTCGCCACCCAGCGGCTCGCGAGGGCGATCCACCGCCTGACCGAGAACCCGTTCCCCTCGACCCTCCCGGAGCCGATCGCCCAGCTGGTGCGCGCGGCGGCCGACCACGCGGACGCGGCCCACGCCGTCTGGTACGCCCGCCCGCACGAGCACCCGGACGCCGTCGTCGGCGCGCTCGCCGCCCACTCCAACCGCTCGGCCGCGATGCTGCGGACGACGGTCGCGATCACCGAGCTGCGCGGCAGCACCGGAGCGAACGTCCTCGCCTCCAGCGCCAGCGCCACCGCGAACGTGCGGATCAACCCGGGCGGCACCGTGGCGGGCGTGGTCGAGCGCATCCGCGCCGTCATCGACGACCCGGAGGTCGAGGTCGAGGTGAAGGTCGCCCACGAGCCCTCCCCCGTCTCCCCCACCGGCGAACCCGGCGACGGCGGGCCGTACGACCTGCTCCGCGCGGTCGTCCAGGAGTCGTTCCCGGACGCGATCGTCGCCCCCTACGTGCAGACCGGCGGCAGCGACGCCCGGCACTTCCACGCCATCAGCGACCACGTCTACCGCTTCATCCCGTTCGAGATCAGCCCGCGGCAGCAGCTCGGGATCCACGGGGTCGACGAGTCGGTCGAGGCCGACCAGTTCGAGCGCGCCATCGAGTTCTACGCGCGGCTGCTCGCCCGGCTCTGATCGCGGCGGTCCTCCGGGGTCCGGGAGGACCGCGCAGCGACCGGCAACCTGGGAGAACCGTTCGATGACGCGCCGACCGGTGTTGGCCCGGAGTTCACCCCGCGATGATGGACTGATCGCAGCGGGGTCGCCTCCGCTGGAGCAGTGCGCAAGTGCCGACGCCGGGTCGCGTGATCCGGCTCCCGCCGATCGTGGAACCCGAGGATCATGTCCCTCCGCCAGGCCGAGTACCCCCGGCCCAACCACTTCATCCTTCACCTGAGCGACACCCACTTCATCGCCGGAGACGGCGGCCTGTACGGCTCCGACGTCGACAGCGAGGCCCAGCTGCGGCTCCTGTTCGACGAGCTGGAGGCGTCCGGCGGACGTCCGGAGGCCATCGTCATCACGGGTGATCTCGCCGACAAGGGCGAGCCGGAGGCGTACGCGAAGCTGCGCGCCGTCGTCGAGCCCGCGGCCGCACGCCTCGGCGCCGAGGTGATCTGGGTGATGGGCAACCACGACGACCGCGGCGCGTTCCGCTCGGGGCTGCTCGACCAGCTCCCGACCACGCAGCCGGTCGACCGCGTGCACGACGTGAACGGGCTGCGGATCATCGCGCTGGACTCCACCGTGCCCGGCGCCCACTACGGGGAGATCTCGGACGCGCAGCTCGACTGGCTGGCGGAGGAGCTCTCCAGCCCGGCCCCGCACGGCACGATCCTCGCGCTGCACCACCCGCCGGTGCCGAGCGTGCTCGACCTGTCGGTCCTCGTGGAGCTGCGCGACCAGCCCGCCCTCGCGGAGGTGCTCGAGGGCTCCGACGTCCGCAGCATCATCGCGGGCCACCTGCACTACTCGTCGACGGCGATGTTCGCCGGCATCCCGGTCTCGGTCGCGTCGGCCACCTGCTACACCCAGGACCTCAACGTGCCGGTGGGAGCGACCCGCGCCCGCAACGGCGCCCAGGCGTTCAACCTGATCCACGTCTACGACGGCACGGTGCTGCACTCGGTGGTGCCGATCGGCGCCTCGACCGAGGTGTCCTACGTCTCGGCGAACGAGACGCAGCGGATCCTCGCGGACCACGGCGTCGAGATCGCCGCGGCGACGGCGGCCCCCGTCGCCCGGGACGAGGAGCTCTACCCGCCGCTCGCGGAGCGGGTGGGCGTCAGCGCGTAGCGACGCGACGGGGCGTCGGGGTCGCCCCGACGCCTCCGGGCGCCGCGTCGACCGCGTCCTCGGACACGGCCGGCGGTATCAGCGCCCGCCGGCGCGGTCCCGCGCGAACAGCCATCCGGCGAACGCCAGCGCCGCGGCCAGCGCGACGCCCACGCCGACGCCCGCTCCCACTCCGATGCCCGGGAACACGAGCGAGCTCGCCAGGCCGAGAAGCAGCCCGGCCACCGCTCCCCCGACGGCCCAGCCCACGGTCAGACCTCGCGCTCCCACGGAGCCGGGATCGGGTAGTACTCCTCGAGGAACCCGATGACGGCCTTGGTGCGCGCCTCCGCCGAGATCTCGGGGAAGCTGCCGTCGTTGAGGCAGAAGAAGTCGACTCCGCGGTTCTTGAGGAGCTTGCGCATGTCCTTCAGCCCCTGGTGCATCGTCGTGTCGACGTACTTCACCGAGGCGTTCTCCTGCACGACCGCGCGCCCGGTCATCAGCGCGTAGTAGTGGTAGAGCGAGTTGGTGACGGAGACGTCGCTCGCGGAGCGGAAGCGGCTCGCGGCGGTCGCGGTGAACTCCGGCTCGAACTCGGCCTCGAGCTCGGCCATCACGGTCTTGCGGAGCGGCGTGGCGGCGTGCTCGAGGTGACGGGTCGTCATCGCGCCGAAGCGCTCGCGGAGCAGGCGCCGGTTGACGCGGGCCGCGTTCTCGAAGCCGCTGCGGGAGGCGTTGGAGTCGCCCATGCCGATGCGCGTCGTCGCCTCGATGAACTTCGTGATGCCCCCGGGCGAGAAGAAGATCGACGGGTCGACCGGGCGCCCGAAGAACATGTCGTCGTTGGAGTAGAGGAAGTGCTCCGCCAGCCCCGGGATGCGGTGCAGCTGGCTCTCGACCGCGTGGGAGTTGTGCGTCGGCAGCACCGAGAGGTCGCGGAAGTGGTCCTCGCTGCGCACGAGGGTGACGTCCGGGTGCTCGTCCAGCCAGCGCGGGCGCGGGGAGTCGGTGACGATGTAGATGTGCCGGATCCACGGCGCGTACATGTAGACGCTGCGCAGGGCGTACTTGAGTTCGTCGATCTGACGGAAGCGCGCCGGAGCGTCGTCGCCCTCCCCCACCACGTAGCTCGCCATGCGGGCCGCCCGGGCGCGCTGGAACTCCAGGTCGGTGCCGTCGACCCACGAGAAGACGATGTCCACCTCGAAGCGGATGTCGCTGACGAGCGGCTCGAACATGCCCTCGAACGTCGGCCAGGTGCGGCCGTACGCCTCGACGTGGGCGTCGATCGCTTCGGCGACGGGGAGGCTGTTGCGCATGAGCGCGTTCTCGGCGGGAGTGATGATCTCCTCCTCGCCCACCTTCCACAGCTCGAGGCGGACGCCGCTGCGGGCGCCGTAGCGCAGCGATCCCGTCGAGGAGACGCGCGGGCGGAAGAGCTTGAAGACGGAGGCGCGCGGATACGGCGCGAGCACGCCCTCGGCCAGGAGCTGAGGCGGGGTGCCCCGCTTGTCGACCGTCTTGGCGTAGAAGGGCTCGGTCGCGAAGGCGCGCGCCAGCAGCGTCGCCAGCTCGGCGCCGAGCACGCGGTCCACCGCGAGGAAGGGCGAGCCGTCGGTGCCGCGGATGAGGCGGTAGGGGAATTCGGCGGCGTCGAGGACCTCGCCGATGGCGATCAGGTCCTCGGTCCAGGCCGCGCGGGGCGTCGTACTCGAGTTCACCAGCGAGAACAGGCCGGCATGGACCACGACGTCGTCGCGGTCGAAGTGGCGCGGGCGCAGGAGCGGTGACGGAAGAGCACGGACGGAAGGCATGATTCACATTATCCGCCGTGGATTTCGTCCGTGTGACCGGGCCGTCGGCTTGACAGCGACCGCGGGGCCGCGCGGTCAGCGCGAGAGCGACTCGAGACGGTCTCGCGCCTTCTCCGCGGCCTTCGCGGCCCGTCTGGCGCGGTGCCGCTCCTCGGCGGCGACGACCCCCAGCGCGAAGGCCCCCTCCCCGCTGCGATCGGCCTGCTCCAGGATCAGCGCGCGGGCGGCGAGCGCGTCGCGCTCCTCCCCCAGGGCGTCGGCGAGGTCCTCGCCCGCTTCGGCGAGCGAGCGGCGCCGGGCGCCGACAGCCTCGGGGACGACCGCCCGCCACGCCTCCACGGTGTAGCGGAGCCGCTTCGCCGCCTTCCGCAGGTCGTGACGAGCCTCGAGCGAGCCGCCGGCCGCCGCGGAGCCCGCCGCGGAGATGCGCGCGAGGTCCTTCGCGACGGAGCGGCGCACCAGCGCCGTCGCGCTCGAGCCCGCCCGCGCGGTGCGGGGCGGATCCGCGAGCAGGGCGTCGAGCGAGGCGAGGAGCGCGAGGTAGCGGCCGCCGCGCAGAGTGCGGTCGACGCGGCGCAGCGCCGAGGCGTGCCGGTGCTCGACCTCCTCCAGCAGGGCGGTGGGGGTGCTCGGGGCGCCCTCGACGGCCGCCAGGGAGGCGCGGAACCGCTCGGCGAGCATCTCCTGGTCGCGGGCCGCGCCGAGGACCCCTCCCAGCCAGCGCAGCTCGTCCCGCACGGGGTCGGTCGCCGCACGGTCGAGCACGGAGCGGGAGGCGGCGAGGACGGACCGGAGCCGGCGCGCGAGCACGCGCATCCGGTGCAGGGCGTCGTCGGCCTCGAGGCGCACCCGCGGGTCGACGGCGCGCAGCTCGCGCAGGAGCGAGCGGACCGCGGCGAGCGCCGCCTCCCCGCCGTTGCGCGGATCCGGGACCGTCTCCTCGATCGGGCCGCCGGTGGCCCGGGCGAGCTTGGAGGCGCTGGCGGCCGGGCGGGCGCCCGCGGCGAGGAGGCGCTGCTCGATCGCGTCGAGGACCCGCTCGCCCTCGTCGCCCGGGACGTCGACGAGCTCGACCTCCCACTCCCTCCAGCGCCGCTCGCGGCCGGTGCGCTGGTCGCGCGCGGTCACCAGGTCGTCGGCGATCTCGGCGAGCTCCCGCCCGTGGGAGTCGAGGGCGCGGGTGATCGAGCGGACCGTCTCGAGCAGCGCCAGCGGCTCGAGCGGCGCGCGCCCCACCTGCCCGAGCACCGGCTCGCGGACGGCGGACGGGACCGTGCGCGAGGCCGTGAGCTCCGCGTGGATCTCGGTGCGGCCGGAGGAGCCGGGCAGCTTGACGTGCCAGCCCTGGTCGGATCCGCCCTCGCGGCGGCGCAGCGTGATCCGCGCCCGGGACAGAGCGCGCTCGGCGGTGTCGAAGTACTCGGCGCGGAGGGTCACCGGCTCCTCCGTGCGGACGCTCGCGACGCTCGCGGTGCCGGTCAGGTCGGGCAGCCGGGTGCCCGCGTCGACGTCGTACTTGCGCTCGACCTCGGTCTGCACTCTCCGCGCACCGCCCGCCAGGGACGTCGCCGACTCGTTCTCCGCACCGCTGGCCATGGTCCATTGTGATCACGCCCGGCGCCGCTGCGGCACCCCGGGGCGGCCAGGGGCGCCCTCGCCCTAGGCTGGAGCGATGACCGCGCCCGTTCCGCCCGTCGCCCGCCGCGTCCCCCTCGAGCGCCGCCACCACGGCGACGTGGTGGTCGACCACTACGAGTGGCTGCGCGAGAAGGAGAGCCCCGAGGTGCTCGCGCACCTCGAGGCCGAGAACGCGTACACCGAGGCGGTGCTGGCTCCTCTCGCTCCGCTGCGCGAGCGCCTGTTCGAGGAGATCCGCTCGCGGACGAAGGAGACCGACCTCTCGGTCCCCGTCCGGGAGGGCTCCTGGTGGTACTTCTCGCGCTCCTACGAGGGCCGCCAGTACGCCGTGCACTGCCGGGCGCCGATCAGCGGGCCGGACGACTGGACGCCGCCGTCGATCGCCGAGGGCGGTCCGCTCGAGGGCGAGCAGGTCGTCCTGGACGGCAACGCGGAGGCGGAGGGGCACGACTTCTTCTCGCTCGGCAGCTTCGACGTCTCGGCCGACGGCCGACGGCTGCTCTTCGCCACCGACGTCGAGGGCGACGAGCGCTACACCCTCCGCATCCGCGACCTCGAGACCGGCGAGGATCTGCCGGACGTCATCGAGGGCACCGGCGGCGGAGCGACCTTCGGCGCCGACGCGCGCTTCGTCTTCTACCCGACCGTCGACGAGTCCTGGCGCCCCGACACGATCTGGCGGCACGAGGTCGGCGCCGGGACCCCGGACGAGGTCGTCTTCGCCGAGCCCGACGAGCGCTACTGGATCGGCGTGGGCCTCACCCGCAGCCGCCGCTTCCTCGTCATCGAGATCGGGAGCAAGATCACGAGCGAGTGCCTGCTGCTGGACGCGTCCGACCCGACCGGCTCCTTCCGCTCGGTGTGGCCGCGCCGCGAGGGCGTGGAGTACGAGGTCGAGCACGCCGTCGTCGACGGGCGCGACCGCCTGCTGATCGTGCACAACGACGGCGCCCTCGACTTCGAGATCGTCGAGGAGCCGGCCGACCTGTCGCTGGACGCCGACGCCCGGGCCCGCGAGCGCCGCGTGGTGGTACCGCACCGCGAGGGCCGCCGGATCGAGGGCGTCGACGCCTTCGCCGGTCACGTGGTCGTCTCCTACCGGGCCGACGGAGCCACCCGGCTCGGGCTGCTCCGCGAGGACGGCGCCGGAGCGCGGCTCGAGGAGATCGTCTTCGACGAGCCGCTCTACGACGCGGGCCTGGCGGGGAACCCGGAGTGGGAGCAGCCCTCCCTCCGCCTCGCCTACACCTCGTTCGTCACCCCCTCGACCGTGCTCGCGCTCGACGTCGCGACGGGCGAGCGCACGGTGCTCAAGCA
>NZ_PSVX01000081.1:0-13199 GCF_002932695.1 Rathayibacter sp. AY1D2
CGTCAGCGAGACCGTCGAGTGCGCCTCCGGTGGATGCTGGCGGCTGTTCTCGGTGCGCCCGCCCGACGCGATGACTCCCGAGCAGCTGTCGAGCGAGCTCGGAACGACGCCGCAAGCGCGCATCGCAGGAACGCTTTGGGACCCGCGCACCATCACGGTCAGTTCCGCCATCGAGGGACCTCTCCTGGAGGTGCGGGCCGATTACTGGTCCCAAGAGTTCATCCCGTAACCACGCGCGCGAAGCGCGGTGCACCGTCGGCGTGACACGGACCAAGGAACGGGCGCTGCATCCGTTCCGTATGGGGATGGTCGACCGGGCGGCCGGTAGGGGTCGTTCGCACGTGCTCGTCCGCGCGGTCGACGTGAGGAACAGGGTGGTTAGTACCGGCGGATGGACACGTTCTCGCCAAGGCTCGTCCAGTCGATGCCAGTGGCGTCGTCTGGACCGGCGCCATCGGTGTGAATCTGGACGGCCCATGCTCCGTTCAGCGACAGCGCATCCCCGCAGCCGCTTCCGTCTTCGTTGTCGCCGTCTCCGTCCACGATGACGCACCGGCCTCCGGTCGTGGTCTGCGACCCGATCCAGACGCCCAGCCCTTCAGCTGACCCGACGTAACGGATCGAGGCGGGGTCGTAACCGTCTCCTACGGTGCCGACGTCGGGAAGAGCGTCCCGCTCGTCCTGCGCCCGCTCGAAATCGGAGTAGGCCTCGGTGTCGGGGCCGGAACACCCGGCCATGAGCGTCATCGTGAGCGCCACCACTGCCGCTCCGGCCACCCACCTCAGGCGCGTTGTCGATCCCACCGCATCCCCCGTGCCTCGTCAGCACACCGTATCGCGCTGCGAAGGAGAGGAGCGCTGGCGCTGTAATGATGGGTCTTCTTCGGCGTCCTGTGCCTCTACTGTGGAGCAATGAGGCACCGCCCCATCCACACAGCAGCTGGCCTTGTTCTTGTGGCGGCTCTCGCCGGCTGCACACCGGTACCAGGCGAAGATCCTCGCATCACGCAATGGCGCGAAGAGCGCCAAGCGGACGTGGCAACGGATCGCGACGTCGTAGCGGTCCTCTCGCTGAACGTCGCGGCCGACGATGACGGCGGCCGCATCGACGTCACCCTCGAGAGGCCGGCGCTGCCGACCGCGATCACCTTCGACTGCCTCGGCGAAGGAGTGATCGACCTCGAAATCGGATCGCTTTCCACGGCTGGGGGACCGGCGACGAGGACGACGACCACCCTCGACGCGATCGACTGCGCCGACGGCCCACACGAGATCGATCCCGCGTCGCTCGGCGAGAAGCCGATATCGAGTGTCAACGCCACCGCATCGAACGCGGACAACGACACCGCCTGGTTCCTCACAGTGCGCGGAGACCGCGACCCCTCCTGACATCGGCGGGACTACTCGACGCGCTCGGTCGGCGTCGTCCTCACGCGCGTGTCGGCCCTGCTGTCCCGTACGGGGATCGTTCACCGGTACACGCAGACGCGACACCGAGCGCTGTCGTTACTCGCGGACGCATGCACATCGCTTCGCGCCATCCCGGCACTCGTGCAGACGACCGTGGGCATTCAGATGTTCAAAGTCCCCTGCACAGCCGACGCGAACGCCGCCGAACTGTTCCACAAACGGACCGTCCTTCGGGCGTTAGGGGGCCACTGGAAATTTGTGCAGCGTCGTCAGCTGCTCTGGCGAATCAGGTGATCTTCTCGGCCTCGCGGAGCACTTGATCGACGTCGGCGCCGACGCGCCACCGCTCAGTAGGGGCGGCAGCTGCTCGCTGGCGGGTCATCCACACTTCCCGTACGCCGTCCTCGATCTTCGCGTCGCCGGCGATGAACCCGTGCCGGCGATAGAAGGCCTGCGCCCGAGGGTTGGGGTCAGCCACCCAGAGCCCTGTACTCACGTCCGGGTCAAGGACGGCCTCGAGGAGCGCCGCGCCGCCTCCTCGGCCATGCACCTCGGAGAGCGTGTAGAGAAGGTACAGCTGCTCGGCCACGCCGGAAAATCGGTCGAGCGCGGGTCCAGCCATCGCTACACCGACAACAGCGCCCTCGAGCTCCGCGATGGCGATCCTGTTTCCCGCGTACAACGGGTCGGTGAGCGCGGCCGTCCAGAAGTATTCACGCTGGCCGAGTAGTGCGGGGTCATCGAGCACGGCGTCGCTCATCACGCCGCGGTAGGTCTCCTTCCACGACTGCACGTGAACGCGAGCGATCGCCCTCACGTCCTCTGGTGACGCCCTCCGCACCAGCACTCCTGACTCCATGAAGAGAGAGTAGGGGCGTGACCTCGTGGGTGCGCCGTTCCGTCAGGGGGTGGCTCATTGGAGCGTCTGAGCGCCGATCGTCGTCGTTCCGCCATCCGCGTTCTCGATGGTGATGCGTCCATCGAGGAGAAGGGTGTCGTCGGTACTAGGCCACCAGGCGGACCACCACCCGTTAGAGATGGTCGCCGCGACCTCATGACCGTCCTCGGTCAGCGTGACGCTGGCGACGTCCTGTCCGACCTCGCCCGCGGCGAAGCCGTAACCGTCCGGTGAGAGGTGCCCTCCTGACGCGAAGAGTGTGACCGAGTCGGATGAAGGAGCCTGTGTGGCGTTGCCGGGGCCGTCGAGCAGCAAATACATCGGGATGGTGGCGCTTTCTCCGACGCACCAGGCCACGTAGGGACCGCTCTCGACGAGCACTGATTCGACGGTGCCCCGTGTGTCCGCCGACACGACGTCAGCTGGCTCGGAGGTGTTCGAGTTGGCGTCAAGGGTGTCGATGCAGTTTTCAAGGACGGAGGAGCTGCCTGCGCCTGCCTCCGGTTCAGGCGTCCAGCTCGCCAGGCCCGAAGGGGAGATCCCCCCTACGCTCAGCGCCACCGTGCTGACGGGAGCCGCTGGACGACCGGCGATCGCCGCGACGGCGACGAGAGACGCAGCGAACCCGAGCGCGCACACGCCCACGATCAGCCGCCGGCGGATATCCGTCCTCGGGCTCTCGTGGGGTGTTGTCTCGGACTCGATGCTGACGAGGATGCGTTCGTGGAGTCGCTCCGCGTCGGCCGAGTCGCCTCCTCGGCGTGCGGGGTCGGCCCGCTTGAGGGCGTGCAGTTCGTCGGTGGGCATCATGAGAGACCTTCCGTGGGGAGCGTGGTGAGCCGCGCGCGGCTCGGCCGGGTCGGGTCGAGGATCGCCGCGTACCTCTTCTTCGCCCGCGACAGGCGCATCGAGAATGCGGCACGACTGCACCCGAGCACTTTCGCCGCCTCCGCGTCCGAGAGGTCCTCCCAGACGTGCAGGGCGAGCACCTCCTGGTCTGCCTCGGACATCGATCGCAGCGCGTGGAGCGCATCGATCTCGGCGGAGCTGTCGGCATCGGCTGCGCCCGGTAGCCAGACGCGCTCAGCGACAAGATGCTCGCGCGCCTCCCGCCGGACGGCGTTGTGCAGAACGTTCAAGGCCGTGGCGAAGAGCCAGGGACGCGGATGCGCGGGAAGGTCCCCGCGCCGGCGCCACGCGATGAGGAACGTTTCGGCCACCACGTCGTCCACAAGTTGCTCCGGGGCGCGACGCCGGACATAGCGGATCAGGTCGTCGAAGTTCGCCGCGAACAGCTCCTCGAAGACGTCGCGATCGCCCTTCTCCACGTTGCACCCCCTCGGCCCCTCACTCAGTACATGTCTGCACGACGAGGAGTTGCAACACGACGAACCCGCAGCGTTGCAGGGCGCTCCGGATCGTCCCGAAAGGGGATCGTTCACCGGTACACGCATGAGCGACACCGACCGCCGCGAAATGTAGAGATGATCGCTCTGTGGCGGTGTTCTGCGATCGCATTATGGCGGCAGAGAGCGCTCGTTTGGAGCACACCTCAACTTGGCGTCAGGCGGGCTCGCTTAGCGAGTTGTCTCGTCCATCGAGTCGGGAGCCTGCTCGGGAGAGATCTCTGCGTCTTCGTGGCGGGCATTGCGCAGGGGGGAGAGTGCGACGATGAGCGCGGCTGCGGTGAAGGCGATCGCCGCCGCTCCGATCGTCAGGTTGTAGCCCCAAGCCGTTACGAGGACGCCGGTCAACAGCGCACCGAAGAGAAACACGACGCGATTCGCTGTGCGGATGGTGGAGTTCATGCGGCCCTGGATCTCGTCGGGCGCGATCGCTTGCCGGTATCCCGTGTCGTTGGCATCCTCAATACCCATCGACAGCCCGTAGACGAACTGCACGGCGCAGACGACGGGAAGCAGGAGACCGAGGCCGCTGTCCACGTCGAGGGGAAGAACGGCGAGTGCCAGCCAGGGCAGGATGACGAGCGCACGGCCCAGCAGGATCGCACGACCCGCTCCGACCCGCGCCCCGACAGCAGGTGCGACGAGAGCTCCGAGGAGGCCACCGACGCCGCCGAACGCGAGCGAGACGCCGAACGCCCAAGCGGGCAGGGACAGCTCTCGGAGAACGAACACCGCGAACACCGTCGTCACGATGCTGTTGCCGAGGAACCAGGCGTGGACGGAGAGCGCGAGCGGCCGGAGGGTGCGGTGCCGGTAGGTGAATCGCATTCCCTCGAGGATGTCGTGACCGATGTGACGGCCTGGTGCGCGGCGATCGGGCCGGCGCTCCTCCACCTTGATGCGTGATTGCAGCACCGCCGACACCGCGTTGATGGCAGCGTCGAAGGCGAGCAGGAGTGGTGAGCCGATCAGGTTGAGCAGTGCTCCGCCGAGCGCGGGTCCTGCCGTTCCCGCCAGGGTCTCGCTCTGGCCCAGTCGCGCGTTGGCCATCACCAAGGACGACCGGGGAACGATCTGCGGGAGGAACGGCTGCGCGGCGGAGTCCGCGAACAAGGTCAGGACACCGAGCAGCAGGACTGCCGCGGCGAGTGACCAGAAGGTGAGCGCATCGAGAAGGAGAAGGACGGGGATCATTCCCAGAATCAGCGCACGCCCGATGCTGGTGACGACCAACGTCCGCTGGCGCCGCCACCGATCCATGAGCGCGCCCACGATCAGACCGAACAGCAGGTACGGCACTACGCCGAGCGCCGCGAGAATGCTGATCTCCGCAGGCGTTGCGTTCAGTACCGAGACGATCAGCACCTGGAACGCGACACCCGCGATCGCACTGCCGAAAGAGCGGATGGTCGTTGCGCTCCAGAACAGCGCGAAGGGCGGAAGGCCGAGCACTTCGCGCGGACCGTTCATCGGAACCCTCCGGGCAGCCGATCCATCTCTACGGTCCGCCGCGCATCAATCATTGGTGCCCCTCACGATTCAGTCCACTCTCCCAGAACAGCGGCCTGAGAGGATGTGGTGTCCGGTAGGGGATGGTTGAGCGGGTCGCTCTCGCTCCGGGGCACTCGGACGCTCCTCTGGCCTGCTGGCATCGGGGCGGTCGGCCCCGATGAGAGGGGGAGCGGCGGGCAATCACATCGATCGACGATCGAGACCTGGCAGCCCCCGCGACGAAGCGCTGCCGTCGTACAGTCTCGTCATGGGTGCACTGGTTCGGCGGCGCGTGCGGTGGTGGTGGCTCGCGGTTGCGTTCGTCGCTCTAATCGCGGTGGTCCTTCTTGCCGGTGACCGGTCGGGGAGCTGCGCGGAGTACGTGAACTCGCCGGGCGTCTGCACCAGCGTCCATGAGGATCCTCGTACCTGGGTCCTCGTTGGAATCGGTGTTCTGATCATCACCGGCGCGCTGTATGCAGCGTTTCGACGTCGGTAGCCGAGCCTCGGAAATAGAGCGCGGTCGTGTTCCGTAAGAGGATGGGTCACCGGTCGCTGGACACAGCAGTTGCCTCGACCCCGCCGCTTAGGGAGTAGTGAGGGCGCTTTGTCGTGATGCTCGCCGCTGGCGAGTGGTGCCTGTGCTCAGGAATACGAAGCCGACGCCGGTGACAGCGAGGTATGCCGGCGTCAAAAGTGCGCACACGACGACGAGAAGGACCTCCGGGACGGTGAGCGGGCGGTCGAGCGCCGCAAGAAGCGCCGCGCCGGCGACATGGACTGCGGCGGCCACGCCGATGATCCAAGACGCAGGCTTCTGGAGGAGTCCGGCGCGCACTGCCGAGACGGTAGCGAGGACTGCTGCCGTTAGAGCCGTGACGCTGAGTACCCCCATCGTGAGGAGGGGTGATCCGAGCTCGAGCGGCGGGAGGAGGCTCGACCACGACAGGTGGAAGGTGGTCCATGCGGCTCCGAGACCGCAGAGTCCGATGACGGCGGCGAGGAGTGGTCGGCCGCTCCGCGATGCGGTGATAGCCGTGCATAGCCAGGCCAGAGCGACGAGTGCCGCCGCGAGGAGGACGGGGGCTCCGTAGCTGCGTCCCATCGCGTCAACGTTGCCGCCGCTCGCGAGGGTCATGACCCGCCCGCCGACCTCAATGACAACCGATCCGTAGGACCAGGCGGCGAGGACAAACGCGATGCCAATCGCGCTGCTTGCGCGTCGTCCGGGCCGACTCGTGGCGGTCAGGGTCTCGCGGATGCCGGCTCGGGCGAGCTCGGCCCGGTCACGTGGTGTCGGTCCGGTTGCTCCGGTCGCGTCGTCCCGGTCAAGGAAAGCGCCGACCACGCTTTCAGCGTTAGCTTCTCGCCATGCTGCCGGGTACCAGCGCAGCGCCCGCCGGTAGCCGTCGAGGCCGGACCCGCTCATGCCGGCGCGATCCGGCCGAGGCGGCGTGCGGCGCTGGACGCGGCGCGCTCGAGCTGCGCCAAGCGTTCAGCGTCGACCGCGAGACGAGCGGCACCGGCGTCGGTCAGCCGGAAGTATCGGCGCCGCCGCCCATTGACCTCCTCGTCACCATCCGCGGCGACAAGGCCCTGGCGCTCGAGACGGTCCAGGGCGGCGTAGAGGGTCGGGATCTTCATCGTCATCGCGCCGTCGGAGAGCTCGCGCACCGCCGACACGATGCCGTAGCCGTGCGCTCGTCCGTTGGCCAGGACCGTCATGATCCACACCCGCGGCTCCCGTATCTCTTCCATGCCCGAAACATACTCTGCGTCACGGAGTATCTCCACCGACTGCGCAATCCGCAGTCGTCCCATTCGGGGATCTTCCAGCGGGATCATCCGAGGAGCTGTAGATGTCAGCGGGCGTGAGGGTCCCCGGCCGCAGCGGTATTGAAGAGGCGGCGTGCGCTCAGGGTGAAGGCTCCGACGTAGAGGACGAGGGCGAGCGCGATGGCTGTGATCAGATTCGCCGGTCCGCTTCCAGCTTCGCCCGAGAGGAGGGCCGCGATCCCGGCGCCCAGCTGGAGAAGCCCACCTGTGGCGTACCCGATCAACGGCACCACCATCAGGCAGAGGGCGACGACCGCCGCGACCAGGCCGACGAGCGGTGCGATCGCGCGTTGCGAGACTCGGTGGCCGCGCTTCAGGAGCCGAGCGACAGCGAACGCGGCCAGCCCGATGAGCACACCTTCGATCAGGGCGGACGGAATGAGGTAGACCGCGAAGAACGCGACTGTTCCTGCGGAATTTTGCCCAGTCCCGTCCTGCGCGAGCTGCTGGGTAGTCAGCACATACAGCTCGACCAGGTGGAGAGCGGTGAGGATCACCGTCGCGACGATGGCGACTGCGACGAAGGGGAGTGGCGCCCAATGGCGCAGTGCTGACACTCAGCCAGTTTGGCTCAACCCTGCACCCCTGATGGCGTGACACGGATGCACGATTCTGTCGGGGAGAGAGTCGGCGTACCGGCCGTTCCGTATGGGGATCGACTGGCGGGCTATTCCTCGATCGGTTCAGCGCCCTCGAGCGGAGTCAGCGTCGCCCAGAATCCGTTCCCGGAACTGAGGTACAGGCGGAGGGGCTGGTCGGTGTCCATCGGGTCTCCGTCCGGGTAGAGGTCGGTGCCGCTGCACGCATCAGGCATCGACACGACGCGGATTGTCTCTCCTGCAATGAACGGTCCCTTCTCTGTCTCATCCACGGTGACCATGTATGCGGATGCTGCGACGCTGAAGACGCTCTGAGTTCCCGAGGCGCGAGGGGAGGCGGTCGTGATGACCGCTTCGGCGACCTCGTAGCGGGCTTCCGCGGATCCAAAATACGCCCAGCCCGGGCATCCCGACGTCTGCACCGCCGGCGCGCAGCCGGCGGCGGTGAGCAGCGCCGCTCCGGTTGTGAGTGCGGCAGCAACTCGAATGCGGTGACGCGAACCCGAGGTCATGCCGGTGACGCTACCCGCTCAGCTCCGTCCCATATGGGGATGGTTGGCCGGGCGCCTAGACGTCTGCGGGCAGCGGTATCGTCCCGCGAAGCCTGTGGCGGTGAAGCTCGCACCGTCGATCATTACTCCGACGTTCGGGCCGGAGGACATCAGCGCGGGATGTTCCTACTGCGCTCGGAACTGGCGCTGGTCGCTGCAGTAGCAGTGATGGCCGCGAGCGGCTGTCCTGCGGAACGCTGCCGCCCGCGCCCGCGCGCGGAGCGTCCCGCGCACCGGGCTGGTGCGGGGAACGGCCCTCCCGCAGACGCCAACTTGCAGCTCGCTGCCACGAACACTGTCCCACTGATGATCTTCGAAGGGCATGTGTGTCCCGCTGCCAAGCCCGGGTGTCGGCAACACCCAGGGTTGTATTGCCGAGCTATGCGGAGTAGACCTAGACGTGCACGACGACCGCTCACAAGCGGTGAGCGCGGGGACTTGGATGAAGGTCGTAATAGTCATGCACACCTCACGAAATCGGTCCGCTGGCAAAATCGCCACGGTGTTCGTTGCGCTCGTCCTGGGTACGGTTGTCGCACCTGCCGCTCAGGCTGACGTACCAGGACTGAACACTCATTCCTGCGACGGACAGACGTACGACCACTCGCTCGGCAGCTACAGCAACGACCAGGGGGACTTGCCGCTGCGTTGCGGAAATTCCCGGTTCGGACTGAATCACATCATCGCTCGCGGCCACTTTGACGCGGACACCAACTTCGATATTCAGCAGACACTCAGCTACGGCCTCTACGCACCCGGGAGCTCAGGCGTCTAAGACGCTCTACGACGCAAACTGCACACCCGTCTACTTCGTTCTCTTCGGATATAACGCCTACAACGGCTCCGATCCCCTCGCTAACCCCATCGGCATCGTCAACGCCTACAAAATCGACAGCACCATAAACACCCGATCTACCAGCATCACCACCGCCGCACCCATCATCCAACCGCCCTACGGGACCGGATGCCCCGTCTACACCCCGATCGAGAACGATTGAACGACACCCGCGACCTCGCCGACGTCGTGGGGTGGATGCGCCGCCACTACCCCACCCCGTACGACGTCATCGCGGCTACCGCAACCCACAGCTCAAACGGATGGAGCGTTGACACAACCATTCGAGCTACACCCACCTCCACTGACGAGGTAGTGAATCTCGACCAGTGGGACCCTGCCGCAATCGATTCCCTGACCACCGGAGGCGACCTTGCAGTCGAAGCCTTCGCGCTAATCTTGCACGCCAACCTCATCGAATGGTGGGATACGGAACGACCGAAAACGTCGACGCGATACTGAACCACTAAACAATGTGACGAATCAAGCATAAGATCCGAGCAGACACCCCCTGCGAGGCGACGGACGGAAAGCAGCTGATTGCTCCGTTGAGCGGCTCTTCACCGGCACGCCGACAGCATCACGGGCCGCCGACCGACTCGACCCTTCCCTCGGCAGCTCCCAGAACCGCGCCACCCCGGGCACGCTGCTTCAACTTCGATCCCATCGCCAACACTCCGACTCACGGTGGTATTGCAACGACCGGCTGAACCCAAGTCCCCCTAACGGACACCTCCGGAGTAGATGAGGACAGCCGCTCCGGCGTCGAGGAGCCTCTCCGGCCCCTGTTCGATGCGCGAGGATTTGGACATGCGTACCGATAGGGAATCGCTCTCCGCGTCGAGCGGGAGCCTCGCGCCCGCAGCGCGAGGCTCCTCTGACCCGGCCCGGCTCGAACGGGCTGCCACCCTCACCGTGCTGCGGGCAGGACACCCCCTTACTGGATTAGGGGTGCCTTGGGCGGGCGCATTCGACGGTAGTGCGGCGCGAGCCTCGGAGGGCTAGTGCGTCGATGCGTCCGGCGTCCGATGAGGGGGACGTCATCCGACCGCCCAGGATGGCCGCGCATGAGACCGGAATCTCGCGGCGCTGTTCGTCGCAATAGACCCGCCCGATGAGATGCCCGATGGTGGGGCGTCAACTGACACACTGAGCGCACGGTCGCTCGTGGGATACGCCCGCGTCTCAACCGACAAGCAGGATGCGACCGCTTAGCGGGACGCGCTCCGGGCGGCCGGCGTCCCATCCGATCGGATCTACGCCGACTCGGGTCTGACCGGCCGGAACCGCGAGCGTCCCGCGCTACGAGAGGCGCTGGCTGCGTGCAACGCCGGATCGACTCTGCTCGTAACGAAGCTCGACCGGCTCGCGCGGTCCATCACAGACCCTCGCGACATCGTTGATGAGCTGACCCGCCGCGGGGTGAAGCTCAGCATCGGGGGGTCGGTCCATGATCCGGAGGATCCGATCGGCCGGCTGCTGTTCAACGTGCTCGCGATGGTCGCGGAGTTCGAGGGGGACCTGATTCGCGCCCGCACGCGTGAGGGGATGAAGGTCGCGAAGGCCAAGGGGCGTCTGCGTGGCCGTCAGCCGAAGCTGTCGCCGAAGATCGAGGCGCATCTGGTCGCAGAGCATCGTGCCGGGAACTACACCGTTGCCGAGCTCGCGGCGGAGTTCAAGGTCGCGCGGTCGACGGTCTATCGGGCGGTGCAGCGGGCTGATGCGCGCGCCGCTGGCGCCGTCGCCCTGGCGCCGCCGACGGAGGGCGCATGATGTCGGGGGCGGAGAGGGAACCTGCGCTGGTGCCGGGGAGGGTGGAAGTGCTGCCCGGGTGGTCTGCGCGTACACGTGTTCTCAACACCGGGTGGGGATCTCTCGCCCAGGCGATCGCCTGTATCTGGCTCTTCGTCGGGTTCGCGGTCCTTCCTCCGGGATTGCGTCTGCCCCTTTTCGTGCCGCTGGTGCTGTTCTTCGCCGCTCTCGCTTGGTCAATGATCTGTCTCGCGATCGGCACATCCAGGGTCACCGGTGAGAAGGAAGCCGGTTACACGACCCTGGGGCTCGGGCGCATCACGGTTCCTGCGGTTGATGCGAGAACGGGCGTCGTCCTGCGGGCGGCAGGCGAGCCGCACTGCCGACTCGTCGACCGGGTCCGGCCCCCCACCGCCGAGGCGTCCGCCGCTCAGTCGAACCGCGCGCCCTCCGGCCGCGGCGGCAGCACGAACAGGATCAGCAGGAACACGTAGCCGGCGATCGGCACGAGGATCGCGAGGATCCAGAGCCCGCTGTGGTTCACGTCGTGCAGTCGCCGCCAGATCAGCGAGAGCGACGGGAGGAACGTCGCCAGGGCGATCGCGCCCGCGGCGAGCGACACCCAGAAGGTCTGGAACGGCGCGCCGCTCGGGTACGGCGTCAGCGTGAAGTCGAGGCGCCACGGACCGCCGTCGGCCAGCTGCAGCAGCCCTGTGAGGACGCTGCCGAGGAGGATGATCCACCAGTACTCGGCCCGGCTCGCCCTCCCGCGGAAGCGGAGGTAGTTGCCGAAGAAGCGGCGGAGCGCCGCCATCGGCGGAGCCCCGTAGTAGGGGAGGGTCAGCGGCGGCTCGAGGGTGCTCGGGCTCATCGGGTTCCGTCTCTCATCCCTCGACCGTATCCCCTGCTCCCCGCGGCGCCGCGTCGGCCGTGTGGACGACATCCCGGTGTTCGCGCCGGAGGAACGCCGCCGTGTCCACGAAGCCGGAGGCCGCCGTCTTCACAACGGAGGAAGAACGTTCCAGCTCGAGCGTGAACACGCGGATCGGCGCGCGCCGGAACGCGTCCTTCCTCCGTCATGAACAGGCTCAGCGAGTAGGGACCGCCTCCGCCCGCACCGCCGCCGTCGCCCGGGCGTCGACGATCAGGCTGACGACGAGCCCCACGGCGACGATGACGATCGCGACCCACGGCAGCACGTCGAGCCCGCTCGCGTCGATCGCCAGTCCGCCGACGACCGCGCCGCCGCCGATGCCGATGTTGAACGCCGTCGTCTGGAGCGCCGCGGCGAGGCTCCGCAGCTGGAAGGAGGAGGTGCGCAGCATCCGGGTCTGCAGCATCGCCGGGATGCCGCCGAACGCGATGTTCCAGATCACCGCGGCGACGACCACGGCCGTGGCGGCGCCGGTGCCCGCGGCGACGGCCAGGCCCGCGAGCGCCAGCACGACCGCGATCGCGGCGACCACGAAGCCCGAGCGGGGGAACCGGTCGGTCGCGAAGCCGGCCAGGACGAGTCCGACCGCCCCTGCGCCGCCGAACGCGAAGAGTACGAGCGGCACCGTGTCGGGGGCGAAGGAGGCGTTCTCGAGCCAGGGCGTGATGTAGGTCGAGAGGGTGTTCTGGCCGATCAGCACCAGCAGGATGACGACGCAGACGCCGATGATGCGGGGGAGCGTCCGGTCCTTCCGCGCCGGCAGGCGGATCTCGCCGGTCCGCAGCGGGATGTGGTGGTCGACCGCGGGCAGGAACTTCACCACGATCAGCGCGAGCACGAGCACGACGCCGCCGAGGATCGCGAAGGTGGGCCGCCAGCCGAACGCATGCCCGAGCGCCGTGCCCAGGGGGACGCCGAGGACGAAGGCCGCGGATCCGCCGCCCGCCGTGATCGCGGTCGCGCGGCCGAGCTGCTCCGGAGCGACGAGATGCGCGGAGTAGGCGGCGACGATCGCCCAGAAGAGGCCGTGGGCGAGCCCGCCGAGGATGCGCGCGCCGATGAGCAGCCCGAAGGTGGGGGCGAGCGCGGCGAGGACGTTGGCGACCGCGATGGTGCACAGCGCCACGAGGAGGAGGCTCTTGCGCGAGAAGCGCTGGGTCACCAGGGTCAGCGGAGTCGTCGCGACGACGACGGTCGCGGCGAAGATCGTGACGAGCTGGCCGGTGAGCGAGATGCTCACCCCGAGGTCGCGCGACATGTCGGGGATGAGCCCGGTCGGGAGGAACTCGCTCGTCACGGAGACGAAGACGGCGCCGGCGAGCGTGAGCAGGCCGATCCAGGGGAAGGCGGGGGCTTTCGCGGTGTCCTGAGGGTTCACGGTGTCCTGAGGTCGGGGGCGGGCTTGTGCGCCTCCGCCGACGCCGTGTTGATGATGGTGGCGCCCGCGGGCAGGTGCGGGAGGGCCGCGCGGATGATCCGGAACGGAG
>NZ_PSVX01000082.1:0-12320 GCF_002932695.1 Rathayibacter sp. AY1D2
CGCCCGACCCGGCGTAGTGGAGGGTCATCGACATCCCCTGGGCGCTGAGCGCGTTCACGACGTCCTGCGCGTGCGTCTGCGAGACCTCGAGGAGGGCGATGCCGTCGACCGCGCTCTCCCGGGCGAGCGAGGCGATCGTGTCGACGGGCACGCCGTCGTGCAGCACGTTCCAGGTCGCGAGGCGCACGTCGGCGAGGCGGTGGGCGCGCGGAGCGGCGGAGTCGTAGCCCCGCGCTCCCTGCACTCCCGCGAGCACGAGCGCGAAGACGACGCCGAGCGCCGCGAGGGCCAGCGCGAGGCGCCTGACCGGAGCGACGAGGACCGCGATCACGACCAGGACAGCGGCGAGCCCGACGGCCGCCGCGCCCGTCGCGAGCCGGAACGGCACCAGCTGGGCGAAGGGGGCCTCCCGGGCGATCCCGAAGAAGCCGGGCGCCGCGACCACCAGCAGAGCGATCGCCACGATCACCGCCACCGCGGTCTTCACCAGTCTCGTCCCCATCGCCGCCCAGGCTACTAGGGCATCGGAGGGCTCGCAGGCGGCGCGTCTACGATGAGCGCATGCATGTCGACGGGGGCCGTTACGACCTCCACACCCACTCCGTCGTCTCCGACGGCACCGAGGCTCCGGCCGTCCTGGTGCGGGCCGCGGCCGCGGCCGGGCTCGCCGGAGTGGCGCTCACCGACCACGACACGACCGGCGGCTGGGCCGAGGCGCTCGCCGCGGCCGAGGAGGCGGGCATCGACCTGCTGCCCGGCATGGAGCTCTCCTCCCGCGTCGGCTGGGCCAGCGTCCACGTCCTCGCGTACCTCGTCGATCCGGCGGATCCGGGGCTCGTGGCCGAGACCGCGCGCATCCGCTCGGCCCGCACGCACCGCGCGGAGGCGATCGTCACCGCGATCGCGGCCGACTACGACCTCACCTGGGACGACGTCCTCGCCCAGACCAGCCCGGGCACGACCATCGGGCGTCCGCACATCGCCGACGCGCTCGTCGCCCGCGGCCTGGCCACCGACCGCTCCGCGGCCTTCGCGGGGATCCTCGACTGGCGCGGCGGCTACTACCGCCCGCACTACGCGCCCGACCCGGTCGACGCCGTGCGCCTGGTCCGCGCGGCGGGCGGGGTCCCGGTCATCGCGCACCCGGCCGCGAGCGCCCGCGGGATCGCGGTCGAGTCGATCCTCCCGCAGCTCGTCGACGCCGGCCTGTTCGGCCTCGAGGTCGAGCACCGCGAGAACACGGCCGACGGCAAGCGCCGCCTGCGCGAGCTCGCCGAGCAGTACTCGCTCGTCACCACGGGCTCGAGCGACTACCACGGCACGGGCAAGCCCAACCGCCTGGGCGAGAACACGACCGCGCGCGCGACCGTCGACGCGATCCGCTCCTCCGCCCGCTGAGTCGCGGAGAGCTGCTGACAGGCGGAGAGCCGCCGGATCACCGTGACCGCTGAGGGGCGGAGAGCCGCTGAGTCGCGTGGGGACACCGCTGAGTCGCGGGAGAGCCGCTGAGACGCCGAGAGCCCGCCCTCCCGCGACGGATCGCGGGGGGACGGGCTCGGGGCGCGGAGGCTCAGGCCTGCGCGTCGGGGCGCGGCGAGCGGCGGCGCGACCGGGTGCGGCGGCGCGGCTCGCTGTTGCCGTCGTGGTGCTCCTTGCTCTCGCTCGAGGGAGCGGGGCCGGTCTGCTGCGGAGCGGTCGAGTCGGCGGAGTCGGAGCGGGTGCGGCGACGCGGCGGCCGGTCGCCCCGCTCGGAGCGCTCGCCGCGGTCGGAGCGCTCGCCCCGGTCCGGGCGCGCGTCGGCCTTCGCCTCGGCGGGGATCGGGGTCGGCTTCAGCCGTCCCTTGGTCCCCGCGGGGATGTCGAGGTCGGTGTAGAGGTGCGGCGACGACGAGTAGGTCTCGACCGGGTCGGGCTGGCCGAACTCCAGCGCCCGGTTGATGAGGGCCCACTTGTGCAGGTCCTCCCAGTCGACGAAGGTCACCGCGATGCCGGTCTTGCCCGCGCGCCCGGTGCGGCCGACGCGGTGCAGGTAGGTCTGGTCGTCGTCCGGGATCGTGTGGTTGATCACGTGGGTGACGTCGTTCACGTCGATGCCGCGCGCGGCGACGTCGGTGGCGATCAGGATGTCCTTCTTGCCGGCCTTGAACGCCGCCATCGCGCGCTCGCGCTGCTCCTGGTTGAGGTCTCCGTGCACGGCCGCCGCGTTGAAGCCGCGGTCGTTGAGCTCCTCGACGATGCGGGCCGCGGCGCGCTTCGTGCGGGTGAAGATGACGGTCTTGCCGCGGCCCTCGGACTGCAGGATGCGCGCGATGACCTCGTCCTTGTCGAGCGAGTGCGCCCGGTAGACGATGTGCTTGATGTTCGCCTGCGTGATGCCCTCGTCGGGGTCGGTCGCGCGGATGTGGATGGGCTTGTTCATGAAGCGGCGCGCGAGCGCGACGATCGCGCCCGGCATCGTCGCCGAGAAGAGCATGGTGTGGCGGGTGGGCGGCGTCTGCGCGAACAGCTTCTCGATGTCCGAGAGGAAGCCCAGGTCGAGCATCTTGTCGGCCTCGTCGAGGACCATCACCTGCACGTTGGCGAGCGAGAGCAGGCGCTGCCCGGCGAGGTCGAGGAGGCGGCCGGGGGTGCCGACGACGATCTGCGCGCCGGCCTTCAGCTGCTCGATCTGGCCCTCGTAGGCCTTGCCGCCGTAGATCGAGACGATCTTGGTCGGCCGGTTGGAGGCGGCCAGCTCGATGTCCTCGGTGACCTGCACGGCGAGCTCGCGGGTCGGGACGACGATGAGCGCCTTGACGCCCGGCTCCGGGTCGGTGCCGAGGGCCTGGATGAGGGGGAGGCCGAAGCCGAAGGTCTTGCCGGTGCCGGTCTTGGCCTGGCCGATGATGTCCTGCTTCTGCAGGGCCAGGGGGATCGTCTGCTCCTGGATGGGGAACGGCTCGAGGATGCCCTTGGCGGCGAGTGCGGCGACGATGTCGTCGTCGATGTTCAGATCGGAGAAAGTCACGGAGTGAAGCGCCTGTCGTGTCGAACGGTCTACGCCCCTGTACGACTCCGGGCGCAGGGTCACCGATCCAGCGCCGGTGACATCCCGGCGAGTCTACTGCTCCCGGCCCCGCCGGCCCCGGAACCCCGCTCCTCCGGCGCCCTATGCTGAGGAAATGGCTGCCTGGTTCCGACGTCGACGTCCCCTGCTCGAGGTGCCCCGCCTGACGCCCCGCGGGGAGTCGAGCCAGAAGCGCGACCGCGTCGACCTCGCCGACCTCACCCCCGAGGTGCTGCCCTACCTCGGCCAGGTCGCCTACCTCCAGCTCGCGGTGTTCGAGGTGCTGGCGCGCGCCGTCGCCGAGACCGACGACCTCGCGGACAAGGAGGCCATCTCCTCCGCCGCCGGCACGGCGCTCGCGAAGCACCACGCGGTCGTCGCCGAGCTGCGCCGCCGCGACGTGGAGCCCGGCGAGGCCATGACTCCGTTCCGCCCCGCGATCGACACCTTCGAGCGGCTCACCCGCGGTGCGGACCTCCACGAGACGCTGCTCTCGGCGTACATCACGGCGGGCCTGCTCGACGACTTCTTCATCCGCCTCACCGGCGGGCTGCCCACCGACGTGGGGCCGCGCATCGCGCAGACGCTCGGCGCGGACACGGGCGTCGACGGCGTGATCGCGATCCTCCGCCGCGAGATCGCCGCGGACGAGCGCCTGGGCTCGCGCCTGGCCGTCTGGGGCCGCCGCCTGGTGGGCGACACCCTCCTCGTGGCGCGCTCCGCGCTGATGGGGTCGGGCAACCACGACTCCGACGAGTCGCGGATCGAGCCGGTGTTCACCGAGCTCATCGCCTCGCACACGCGCCGGATGGACGCGCTGGGGCTCACGGCCTGACGGTTCCCGGCGTCGCACTGCCCCGGAATCCGGAACGACGGAGGCGCGGAAGTCCGAGGACTCCCGCGCCTCCGGCTCGGATCAGGGGGCGACGCGTCCCGAGAGCATCGCCTGCAGGGAGGCCTCGTCGCGGCGGGCGCGGCTGCGCCCGAGCGAGAGGCCGACCGGGACGACGACCACGGCGGTCGCGACGAGGGACAGGACCCAGATCAGGCCGCCGTCCCACGGCAGGCCCGCCCAGGTCAGTGCGACCCAGACGACTGCGGCGACGAGGCCGCCGATCGCCGGGACCAGCACGGAGCCGTGCAGGTGCCGGTGCGGCAGCCCGTAGCGCGCGGCGAGACCGATCAGGACCCCGAACAGGGTGATGAAGAGGAGCTCCACGACGTGTCCGCCCGGGACGCTCTAGGCGACGAAGCCGACGCGGCGCGACTCCTCGGAGCCGACCTCGACGAAGGCGATGGTGGCGGTCGGGACGATGTAGATCTTGCCCTTCTCGTCGCGGAGGCGGAGGACGGCGGTGCCGGCCTCGAGAGCGGTGGTCACCGTCTTCTCGACCTCGGTCACGGACATCGACGACTCGAAGTTGAGCTCGCGCGGGGTGTTGACCATTCCAATACGGATTTCCACCAGCAGTGCCTTTCGGGAGGGGACGAGGGTGTCAGGATACGGGACCGTGCTCGGACGACCGCGCCGGTTTCGCGGTGAGCGGAGCGGGCGGCCGGGGCTCCCCGGCGGGGACGGGCGGGAGTGTCGGACCCGGTGGCTACCGTGGTCGTGTGACCGCTCCCGCGACCCCCGCTCCCTCCACCGCAGCCTCCGTCGGCGAGGCGCTCCCGGGCGAGCCCGCGGTCGTGCTGGACGACTCCCAGCGCGCGGTGCTCGCGCTGCCCGAGGGCCGCAGCGCCGCCGTGCTCGGGGCGCCGGGGACGGGCAAGACCACGACGGTCGTCGAGCTGGTCGCCGAGCGCGTCCTCGAGCGGGGGTACCCGCCCGAGTCGGTCGTGGTGCTCGCGGCCAGCCGCACCGCCGCCACCGCCCTGCGCGACGTGCTCGCCCTGCGGCTGGGAGTGCCGACCCGGGGCCCGCTCGCCCGGACCGCGACCTCGCTCGCGTTCGAGGCGGTCACCTCCTCCGCCAAGGAGCGCGGCCTCGAGCGGCCGACCCTCCTGACCGGCGGCGAGCAGGACGCCCTCCTCTCGGAGCTCGTCGAGGGCCACCTCGAGGAGGGGACCGGCCCGCGGTGGCCGGAGGAGTTCAGCCCCGAGGTGCTGCGGCTCCGGACCTTCCGGACCGAGCTCCGCGAGTTCGGGATGCGGGCGACCGAGCACGGGCTCGACTCGGACGCGATCCGCGCCCTCGGGGTCGACGCCGAGCGCGGCGAGTGGAGCGCGGCGGCCGACGTGCTCGACGAGCTGCGCGAGGTGGTCGAGTGGATGGCGCCCCAGGCGGGGACCCGCCTGGACGCGGCGGAGTTCGCGGCCTATGCGGCCGAGGCGATCCGCGCCGGCGAGGGCGGCGAGCGGATCGACGCGCTGCGCCTCGTCGTCGTCGACGACCTCCAGGAGGCGAGCGAGTCGACGCTCGTGCTGCTGCGGGCGCTGACGGAGCGCGGGGTGACCGTGATCGCGCTGGGCGACCCGGACGTGGCGACCAGTGCCTACCGCGGCGCGGCCTCCGACACGCTCGGCCGGTTCGCCGCGAGCATCGGCGCGTCCGACGTCGAGACGCTGGTGCTCGCTCGGGTGCACCGCCACTCGGCCGCGCTGCGGGCGGTCGTGTCGGCGGCCACCGAGCGGATCGGCACCGCGGCGGCCGGCCGGCAGCGGGCGGCGGTCGCGGCTCCGGCCCCCGAGGCGGGCCCGGCGCCCGTCCTGGTGCTGCACGCCCCGACGGCGGCGCGCGAGGCGGCGACGGTGGCGCGGCTGCTGCGCGAGCGGCGGCTGCGCGACGGAGTGGCGTGGCGGCGGATGGCGGTCGTCGTCCGCTCCGGAGCCGCGGTCCAGCCGCTGGTGAAGGCGCTCGCGGTGGCGGAGGTGCCGACCCGCTCCGTGCTCGCCGGACGGGCGCTGCGCGACGATCACGCGGCCCGGGCGCTGCTCGTGCTGGTCGGCGTCGCGATCGGCGAGCGGCCCCTCGATGCGGAGCTCGCGGCGGAGCTGCTGCTCGGCCCTTTCGGCGGGGTCGACCGGCTGGGGCTGCGCAGGCTCCGGCTCGCGCTCCGGGCGGAGGAGCTGGCCGGCGGCGGCATCCGCGCGAGCGACCCGCTGCTGGTCGAGGCCCTCGCCGCGCCCGGCCGATTCGCGACCATCGACTCCGCTCCCGCCCGGCAGGCCGAGCGGCTGGCCGTGACGATCGACCGGGTCCGCCGCCTGCACGAGGAGGGGGGCTCGATCGAGGAGCTCCTGTGGTCGGCGTGGGAGTCCAGCCGCGTCGCGTCCTCCTGGCGCGAGCTCGCCCTCGGCACCGGCCTGACCGCCGCCGAGGCCAACCGCAACCTCGACGGCGTGGTCGCCCTCTTCAGCGCCGCGCGCCGGTTCGTGGAGCGGGCGACCGGGCACTCCGCGGTCGGCTTCGTCACCGAGATCCTCGAGGCGGAGGTGCCCGAGGACACTCTCGCTCCGCGCTCCGTCGAGGACGCGGTCCTCATCGGCACGCCCTCCTCGGTCGTCGGCCTGGAGTTCGACGTCGTGGTGGTGGCGCGGCTGCAGGACGGCGTCTGGCCCAACCTCCGCCAGCGCGGCTCGCTGCTCGATCCGGACGGCCTGCTGCGGCACGCCCGCGGCGAGGGCGGACTGCCGCTCGACGCCCGCAAGGCCACTCTCGACGACGAGCTCCGGATGTTCGTACTGGCCGCCTCGCGCGCTCGGCGGCAGCTGGTGCTCAGCGCCGTCGCGGGCGAGGACGAGACGCCCTCCCTCTTCTTCCGGCTCACCCCGCCGGACGCGCCGCGGCTCGATCCGGCCTCCGCGGTGCCGCTCACGCTGCGCGGGGCGGTGGCGGCGCTGCGCCGGACCGCCACCACACCGGACTCGACCGAGGCTCCCGCCGCCATCCGAGGGCTCAGCGCCCTGGCGCTCGCGGAGGTCCCCGGCGCCGACCCCTCCTCCTGGTCCGGGGTGCTCGAGCCCTCGACCACGGAGCCGCTCTTCGACGTCGGCGACCCCGAGCGGCCCGTCTCCGTCTCGCCGAGCCGGCTCGAGGCCTTCGAGCGGTCTCCTCTGGACTGGTTCGTCGACGCCGTCTCCGGCTCCACGACGAGCACGGCGATGGGGGTCGGCACCCTCGTGCACTGGGTCCTCGAGAACGCCGAGCGGCCCGATCCGCAGGAGCTGTGGGCGGCTCTCGAGTCGCGGTGGCCCGAGCTGGTCTTCGAGTCGCCCTGGCTGGGGGAGCGGCAGAAGCGCGTCACACGGCGGCTGATCGACGGCCTCGCGGGCTACCTCGCCGACTTCGAGCGCGGGGGAGGCGTGGTGCTCGGCCGCGAGCAGCAGTTCGAGCTCGACGTCCCGCCCGCCCGGGTGCGCGGCTCGATCGACCGCGTCGAGCGCGCGGCCGACGGCTCCGTCACGATCGTCGATCTCAAGACGGGCCGCAGCACTCCCCGCAAGGACGACATCGCCGAGCACGCGCAGCTGGGCAGCTATCAGCTCGCCGTCGCCGAAGGGGCGATCGAGGCGGCCGACCCGGCCGACGGGGGAGGCGCGAAGCTGCTCTTCGTGGCGACGGGCGTGCGCGGGAAGCCGTACCGCGAGGTGGTCCAGGAGCGCTTCGGCGAGGAGGAGCTGGAGCGGCTGCGCGATCGCGTCCGCGCCGCGGCCCTGGGCATGGCGGCGGCGGGCTTCTCGGGCCTGCTCGACGCGACCCCGTTCTCCCCCGGCGACGCCCTGCGGTACCGCATCCACGCGGTGCCCGAGGTCCCGGGGGACGGACTCCTGGCGATCGACGAGGTCGACGAGACAGCGGACCTGGAGGACTCCGAGGAGCCGGGTCCCGATGCGCCGGCCGATCCTTCCGGCCCCGCCGACCCCGACCCCTCCGCCGTACTCGAGGAGGAGCTGCCGTGATCGACGCCCTGACCATCGCCGAGCGCCTCGACCTGCGCCCGCCCACCGCCGAGCAGCGCGCCGTCATCGAGGCGCCGCTCGAGCCTGCCCTGGTGGTCGCCGGTGCCGGCAGCGGCAAGACCGAGACGATGGCGAACCGCGTCCTCTGGCTCCTCGCGAACGGCCACGCGGCGCCGTCGGAGGTGCTCGGCCTCACCTTCACCCGCAAGGCGGCGGCCGAGCTCGGCGAGCGCATCGGGCGGAGGATCGACCAGCTCGGCGCGGCGGGCCTGCTCCCGCTCGCGCCCGGGCAATCGGCGCCCGACCCGTTCGAGGCCGCCACCGTCTCGACCTACAACGCCTTCGCGAACACGATCTTCCGCGACAACGCAGCCCTGATCGGCCGCGAGGGGGATGCGACCGTGCTCTCCGAGGCCTCCGCCTGGCATCTCGCGCGGGGAGTCGTGGCCGACACGGCCGATCCGCGCATCCTCGAGGTGGAGGCGGGCATCGACCGGCTGACCGACCTCGTCGTCTCGCTCGCGCACGACCTCGCCGACAACCTCGCCGATCCGGCCGCGGTCGCCGCGTTCGCCGAGGACTTCCTCCGCCTGGGCGAGCTGCCGCGCGGAGGCAGCGGCTCGGGGCTCTACCGCGAGCTCGAGAAGGCGCTGCAGGCCGTGGGCGCGCTGCCGGTGCTGACGGCGCTCGCCGAGCGGTTCCAGGAGGCGAAGGCCGAGCGCGGCTTCGTCGAGTTCTCGGACCAGGTGGCCCTCGCGCTGCGGATCGTCGACAGGGTGCCGCGGATCGTGGACGAGCACCGCGCGAGGTACCGGGTGGTGCTCCTCGACGAGTACCAGGACACCTCCGTGCTGCAGACCCGCCTCCTCTCGCGGCTCTTCGCCGGGCAGGGAGTGATGGCCGTGGGCGACCCGCACCAGTCGATCTACGGCTGGCGCGGTGCGAGCGCCGAGGGGCTCGGCCGCTTCGGCACCGATTTCGGGGGAGCGGGCCGCTTCTCCCTCAGCACGAGTTGGCGCAACGGCCGCCGTGTGCTGACCGCCGCGAACGCGATCGTGGAGCCGCTGTCGGCGGGGAGCGCGGTCGCGGTCGACACGCTGAGCGCGGGTCCTCAGGCCTCCGAGCACCCGGTCGAGCTCACCTTCCCCGAGACGATCGAGGAGGAGGCGGACGACGTCGCCGCCTGGTTCGCCGGGCGGCTGCGCGAGAACGCCGAGCCGCCGTCGGCCGCGGTGCTCTTCCGGGTGCGCGCGCACATGGACCGCTTCGCCGCCGCGCTGGCGAAGCACGGCGTCCGGTACCACATCCTCGGCATCGGGGGCCTGCTGCGGCAGCCCGAGATCGCCGACCTCGTCGCCGCGCTCACCGTCGTCGAGGACCCGGCCGCCGGCAGCGAGCTCGTCCGCCTCCTGGCCGGCGCCCGCTGGCGTCTGGGCGTCCGCGACCTCAAGGCGCTGCGCGACCTCGCCTCGTGGCTCGCGGCGCGCGACCACGCGCACCGGCTGCTCCCGGAGGAGGTGCGCGAGCGGATGCGCGCGTCCGTCACCGAGGGCGAGGGCGGCTCGATCGTCGAGGCCCTCGACTTCATCGCGGCGCGCCGCCCCGGCGACGACGGGCGGATCGACCACTCCGCGCTCGGCGGGTTCAGCGCCGAGGGCCTGCGGCGCCTGCACGAGGCGGGCACCCTGTTCGGCCGGCTGCGCGCCCGGGCCGGGCTCGACCTCCTCGACTTCGTCACCCTGGTCGAGCAGGAGCTGGGCCTGGACATCGAGGTCGAGGCGAACGAGTCGCGCGGGGACGGCCGCGCCAACCTCGAGGCCTTCCGGGAGGCGGTGGCCGGGTACCTGCAGACGGACGACCGCGGCGCCGGCACCGGCTCCTCTCTCCGCGGATTCCTCCGCTGGCTCGTCCTCGCGGACAAGCGCGACGGCCTGGCCCCGCGACCGGAGGACCCGGAACCGGGGACGGTGCAGCTGCTGACGATCCACGGCTCCAAGGGTCTGGAGTGGGACCTCGTCGCCGTCCCGCGGATGGTCGACGGCGAGCTCCCCGGCACGCCGGTCGAGGGCTTCCGCGGGTGGGTCAGACTGGGCGCGATGCCCTACGCGTTCCGCGGCGACGCCGCCGAGCTCCCCGATCTCGCCTGGCGCGGCTGCAGCACGCAGAAGGAGGTCGTCGACGCGATCGGAGCGTTCGGCGACACCCTCCGCGAGCGCAACGAGGCGGAGGAGCGGCGTCTCGCCTACGTGGCCGTCACGCGGGCGCGTCACCACCTCCTGCTCAGCGGCTCGTGGTGGGCCGGCCAGGCCAAGCCCCGCGGACCGGGCGTCTTCCTCCGCGACCTCGAGGAGGCCGGCACGATTCCGGCGCTGCCGACCGAGCCCGCGAACGAGGAGAACCCGCTCGAGCGGGCCCCGCGCACGTTCCGCTGGCCCCACGATCCGCTCGGCTCCCGCGGCGACCGGGTCCGCGCCGCCGCCGCCCGGGTCCGCAGCGCCGAGCCCGCTCTGCTCGGAGCGCGCGGCGACGACATCCGCCTGCTGCTCGCCGAGCGGGCGGTGCGGCTGGCCGGGGGCGAGCGCACGCCGCTGCCCACCCGCATCCCCGCCTCCCGGTTCAAGGACATCGTCAGCACTCCGGACGAGGTCGCCGCGCAGCTGCGCCGGCCGATGCCGGAGCGCCCCTACCGGCAGACCCGGCTCGGCACGACCTTCCACTCCTGGGTCGAGAACCGCTTCGGCGTCCAGGGCGGGGCGGAGGCGGTCGACACCTTCCCCGACGAGCTCGACGACACCGGCCCCGCGTCCGTCGAGCAGGAGCGGCTCGACGCCCTGATCGCCACGTTCGAGCGCTCGGAGTGGGCCGACCGGCGCCCGGAGGCGGTCGAGATCGAGATCCACCTCCAGCTCGCCGGCCACGTCGTCGTCTGCAAGCTCGACGCGGTGTACCCGACGGAGGACGGCGTGCAGATCGTCGACTGGAAGACCGGGCGGGCGCCGAAGGACGCCGCCGACCTCGAGCTCAAGCAGTTCCAGCTCGCGCTGTACCGGCTCGCCTACTCGCGCTGGCGGGGGGTGCCGCTCGAGAGCGTCGACGCCGTGTTCTACTTCGTCGCCGACGACCTCGTGCTGCGGCCCGAGCGGTTCTACTCCGAGCGCGAGCTCGCGGAGTCGCTCTCCTCGGCGACGGGAGCGAGCCCGCGGCCGTGAGCGGAGGAGCCCGTGCGGGCTCCCGGCGTGCGGTTGAGCAGCTCCTCGACCTCCGAGACCTCCAGCACCGGGCCGGTGTCGGTCGAGAGGGGCGCGGAGAGGTCGCCCAGCACGCTGTCGACCAGCGTGTCGAGCATGGCGACCGCGTCGTCCACGATGGCGGAGTCGTCGGTCTCGGTGCCGTGCAGCAGCCAGCGGGCGAGTTCGAGCTCGGCGTAGAGCTGGGCGCGCTGGCGGATCGTGCGGTCCACTGCTCCCGCGCGCATCCGGGAGTAGGCGGAGAGCGCCGTCTCGGAGCCCGGGGCGCTCAGCAGCCAGTGCAGGTCACGCGCCGGGTCACCGACCCGCAGCGCCGCCCAGCCGAGCACGGCCGCGACGACGTCGCCCGAGCGGAGGAAGGAGTCGGCGGTCATCGAGCCGTTCACCACGGTCGGGTCGAACTGCCAGAGCGCCTCGTCGGAGGAGGCCGACTCCCAGCGCGCGACGAGCGCCGCCGGGACGTGGCCGGTGTCGGCCGCGCGCTCGATCACCGCGACCGTCTCGTTCACGCTGTCGCGCGCGGTCGCGATCGGCAGGCCCGCCTCCTGGACGAACGACACCGGGAGCGAGTGGATCGCCCCGACGGCCCGGCCGATCGAGTCCGCGAGCCCGCTCTGCGCGGCCACGTCGTCGATGAGGACGCGATCTCCCTCGAGGTACTCGTAGACGACCGCGCGGGTGCCGTCGAACGGCGTCTGCCCGACGCTCTCCTGCAGATCGAAGGGCAGGCGGCTGCGGATGCCGGCGGTCAGCGCTCGGAGCGCGACGAGGTCGCCGAGCTGCTCCTGCTCCGCGAGCGCGGACGTGGGAACGCGCACGACGAGGCGGGCGCCCTCGCGCGTCGTCAGCAGGGCGGAGTCGAAGTCGCCGTGCGTCGAGGACGTGAAGGGGCGCGCGGAGCGGACGTCGAGGCCCTCGACGGCCGAGGTGGCCAGCGCGGCTAGAGTGAGATGGGATCTGGCCATGGTTTCCAGGGTAGGCGGCTCGTGCCCGGCCGGCCCGCCGCCACGCGCTGTCCCGCCGATGCCGTCGAAGGCCCGCGACAGCGGTCCTCGCGGCCCCCGTCACGAAATGAGCCCCGGATGTCACTGCCCTTCGCCGATCGCCTCCCGCTCTCGCGACAG
>NZ_PSVX01000083.1:0-12312 GCF_002932695.1 Rathayibacter sp. AY1D2
GCTGCGTCTTCGTCTCGAGGACGTGGATGTGGCACTCCGCCCCGTGCTCGAGCGCCAGCTCGGTCGCCCCCACGAGCAGCTCGGGCCCGCACCACGAACGGAACCGCCATGCCCCTCTTCCTCTCCGACGCCGCCGTGATCACCATGGACCCGGTCTCGGGCGCCGTCCCGATCACGGCGAGCATCCGCATCGTCGACGAGCTGATCGTCGCGATCGGCCCGGGCCTCGTCCCCGAGCCGGGCGACGAGGTGATCGAAGGTCGCGACCGCCGGGTCGTCCCCGGCTTCGTCAACGCCCACACCCACTCGTGGGAGTACCTCTACAAGGGCCGCTACGACAACCTGCCGCTCGAGCTGTGGATGCTGCTGTCGTACCCGATCCTCGGGAACAGCCGCGTCGCTCCGGATCTGGTGCGGCTGCGCTCGTCGCTCTTCGCCCTCGAATCGCTGAAGGCCGGGGTCACGACCCTGGTCGACGACGTGCTCGAGAACCCGGACCAGGACGCGGAGCAGCTCGCCGCGGTCTTCGACGCGTACGACGAGATCGGAGTCCGCGCCAACATCTCGGGCCACGTGATCAGCAGGCCCTTCCACGAGACGATGCCGTTCCTCGAGGAGTACGTGCCCGCGGAGATCCTCGACCAGGCGCGGTCGGCGTCGCGCCCGACGACGGAGGGCTACCTCGCCTTCAGCCGCGAGGCGTTCGCGACCCAGCACGGGAGGGGAGGCGGGCGGCTGCGCTACATGGTCGCTCCGTCCGCTCCTCAGCGGTGCGGGCCCGAGCTGCTCGTGGGGGCGACCGAGCTGGCGCTCGAGCACGGGGCGGAGTGCCACATCCACGTCCTCGAGACGAAGACGCAGCTGGTGACCGGCGAGCTGTCCTACGGCTCGACCCTGGTCGAGTACATGGCGCGGATCGGCGCGCTCTCCCCGAACACGACCTTCGCCCACGGGATCTGGCTCACCGACTCCGACATGGAGCGGATCGCCGCCGCCGGCACGTCCGTCTCGCACAACCCGATCTCGAACCTCAAGCTCGGCTCGGGCATCGCCCCGTGGCGCGCGCTGCACGACGCGGGCGTGAACCTCGGCCTCGGGACCGACGGCTGCTCGAGCAGCGACTCGCCGCGCATGCTCGACGTCGTGAAGGCCGCGGCGCTCCTGCACAAGGTCACGGATCCGGACATCGCCACCTGGCCGACCGTGTCCGAGGTGCTCACCGCCGGCACGATCGGAGGCGCGCGCAGCGCCGTGCTCGACGACGCCACCGGCAGCATCGAGGTCGGCAAGCAGGCCGACCTCGTCGTCTACGACCTCGAGACGCTGAACTTCACCCCGCGCCAGCGGCTCGAGAACCAGCTCGTCTACTCCGAGAACGGCTCGTCGATCGACACCGTGATCGTCGCGGGCCGGATCGTCGTCTCGAAGGGCGTCTCGACCACCGTCGACGAGGCGGCCCTTCGCGAGGATCTCGCCGCGCAACTGGGGGAGATCGTGGCCTGGCAGGACTCGCTGGACCGCACGAACGGCGTGCTCACCGAGCCGTTCCGGCGGATGTACGAGCGGGCGATGCGCCACGACGCCCCCGTCGACCGCTTCAGCGGCCGCCGGCTGGTCTGAGGGCGGGCCGGCTCCCGGCGGACGCTCGGCCGACTCCCGGCCCGGCACACGGACGGGCGGGGGCGCGGCTCCAGTAGGTTGCGCACATGAGGTGGCGAGCGGGAGCGGTGGCGGTGCTCGTCCTCGCGCTCGCCGGGTGCACCGCGCCGGCCGACCCCGAGCCGACGACCGGGCCCACGGCCGCCCCCGTCTCCGGGCAGGTGGTCGGCGGCTACGGCGACCTGCACGTCGCGCCCGACGGATCGATGATGTTCTGCTACTCCGACCCCGACCCGGGATTCACGGGCGTCTGGCGCGAGTGCCAGGACGGGATCCGCACCGAGGGCGTCGACCCGGCCGCGATCGACGCGACCCTCGGGGAGACGGCGACGGCCGATCCGGGCGGGCACCGCTGGGTCGGCGCGGCGGCCGGGAAGCGCACCACCGAGGACGGCACAGACGTCTACACCGTCTTCCTCGCGGGGACGCGCACGGACGACGCCTTCACCGTGACGGCGGTCGGCGAGGGCTCCTACCGCGTGCCGTCCGAGTACCAGGAGCTGCAGCCGGGAGTGCCGGGCGGGTTCCTGGTCCGGCTCGAGCCGATCGGCTGAGCGGGGGCGCCGGCGCGGGCGGAGGAGCCGAGCGGGGTGCAGCGGCCGGGAGGGGCGGAGTCGGCGGACTCGCGCACCCCCCGCCCCTCACAGCGGGCGCGGCCGGTACCGCTCGATCAGCGCGTCGAACAGGCCGTTCATCCGCTCGTCGACCACGCGGCGCGACTCGTCGGCGTCGTACCACTCCACGATCTCGCGGGCGCCGTCGCTGAAGCGCACCGAGGGGGAGTACGCCGGGACGAGGCGGCGGATCTTCGCGTTGTCGAACACCATCGAGTGCGCCTTGTCGCCGATGATCCCGGCACCGAGCTCGGGGTCGGCCGCGGCGATCGCGTCGGAGGCGACGTGCACGAGGCGTGGCTCGACTCCGGCCGCCGCGGCGAGGTCGCGGTGGATCTCGTCCCAGGTCGGCGTCTCGTCGCCGGTGATGTGGAACGCCTCGCCGATCGCGGCGGAGGCGCCGAGAAGACCGACCAGGCCGACAGCGACGTCGTCGGCGTGCGTGAGTGTCCAGAGCGAGGTGCCGTCGCCGAGGACGACCACCTCCTGGCCGCGGCGCATCCGGTCGACGACGGTCCAGCCTCCGTCGACGGGCAGCGCGGTCCGGTCGTAGGTGTGCGAGGGGCGGACGATCGTGACCGGGAAGCCGCTCGCGCGGTACTCGGCCACGAGCAGGTCCTCGCACGCGATCTTGTCGCGGGAGTACTGCCAGTAGGGGTTCCGGAGCGGAGTCGACTCGGTGACCGGGAGGCTGTGCGGCGGCTTCTGGTAGTCCGACGCCGAGCTGATGAAGACGTACTGGCCCGTGCGGCCGGCGAACAGGTCGATGTCCTGCTGCACGTGCTCGGGCGTGAAGGCGACGAAGTCGATCACGGCGTCGAAGGTCTTGTCGCCGAGGGCGGCGGTGACGGCGTCGCGGTCGCGGCCGTCGGCCTGCACCTCGCGGACGCCCTCGGGCAGCGGGCGGAGCGACGTCCGCCCCCGGTTCAGCACGGTCACGTCGTGGCCGAGCCGCAGCGCCTCGCGGACGCAGGCGGCGCTGATGATGCCCGTCCCGCCGATGAACAGCACGCTGAGCGACATGGATCCTCCTCCGGCGGCGCCCGCGGCGGACGCCTCCCGACCCGATTCCCCCACATCGGGACGCCGCACGCGAGTCCCTTGACCCGGCTACCGCTCGACGGGACGCCGTTGCTCGTCCTCCGGCTCGGGGGCGAGCAGCGCCTCCGGAGCGGCCGCCGCGGTCGGCACGTCGGGTGCCGTCCGCTGCTCGAGGGAGCGCCCCCAGGCCGTGCCCGCGAGGATCAGCGCGATGCCGAGGAAGCCGACCGGCGCGATCGGGTCGCGGGCGAGCGCGACTCCGACGACCGCGGCCCACACCGGCTCGGTGCCCAGCAGGAGGGTGACGCGGGAGGGCCAAGTGCCGCGGACCGCCCACGTATGCACGAGGAAGCCGAAGACGGTGCAGACCAGGACGAGGTAGAGGAACAGGCCGGTGCCCACGGGGTCGAGCCCCGCGACGTACTCGGGGATCGGCACGCCGACGACGAGCGACGGGGCGTTGAAGACGGCGGCGCAGGTGCCGAGAAGCACCGAGGTCCGGCGGAGGGAGTCCACCGGCGCCCGGGCCGAGAGGCGGTGCATCGAGGCGACGTGCACGGCCCGTACGACGGCGGCGCCGAGGATCAGCAGGTCGCCGGGGGAGAGCGGGCGGAGGGCGCCGTTGCCGGCGAGCAGCGCGACTCCGACGACCGCGACGAGGCATGCGAGCAGGAAGCGGCCCGGGAGCCGGCGCTTCGAGACGGCGGAGTCGAGGATCGGCGTGATCACGATCGTCAGGCTGATGATGAGGCCCGCGTTGGTGGCGGAGGTGCCGGCGATGCCGTAGGTCTCGAGCGCGAAGATCGTCGCGAGCAGCGCCCCGATGGTCACGCCGACCCGCCACTCCGCCGCGGTGATCCGGTGCCGCCGCGCTGCGACGATCACGGCCAGGCACAGCGCGGCGAGCGTCATCCGCGAGCCGAGCAGCGCCATCACGCCGGAGTCGGTGACGAGCTCCTTCGCCGCGAAGTAGGTCGAGCCCCAGGAGGCGGCGACCACGAGCAGGAGGAGGTCGACCCGGAAGCGGGAGAGGAGAGCGCGCACGGCTCATCGTGGCGGCACGGAGACCCGCAGGACAAGACTGCATCTTCTTCGCCGACGCGTAAGTTGGAGCTCATGGAACTCGGACAGCTCAGGGCTCTGCGGGAGCTCGGCGAGCGCGGGAGCATCGCCGCCGTCGCCGCCGCGATGCGGGTGTCCCCCTCCTCCGTCTCGCAGCAGATCAGCGCGCTGCAGCGCCGCACTCCGACGGCGCTGACCTTCCGCGACGGGCGCCGGACTGCGCTGACCCCCGCCGGCCGCGCTCTCGCGGCGGCCGTGGTCGAGGTGGAGGTGGCGCTCGAGCGCGCGGCCCGGGCGGTCGCGGACTTCGAGGGGGAGCCGAGCGGCACGGTCTCGGTCGCCGCGTTCCACAGCGCGGGGCTGGCGATGTTCGGCCCGCTGCTGGAGGCGCTGCGCGCACCGGGTCGGCCGGGCGTCGCGCTCGCCGACTTCGACGTGGCGCAGAGCGCCTTCGCCGGGCTGACCGCGGATCACGACCTGGTCGTCGCGCACCGGCTCGCCGGCAGCGCCGAGTGGCCCGGGACCGTGCGCTCCACGCCCCTCCTCTTCGAGCCGCTCGACCTCGCGCTGCGGCGCGACCATCCGCTCGCCGCGAAGGACGTCGTCCGTCCCGCCGACCTCCGCGACGAGGAGTGGGTCGCGGTGCACGAGGGCTTCCCCCTGGAGCGGGCGATCGACGCCATCGCGGTCCTCGCGGGCGGCGACGCGAGCATCCCGCACCGGATCAACGACTTCCTGGTCGCGGCGGCGGTCGTGTCGGCGGGCGACGGCGTGGCGCTGCTGCCGCGGTACACGACCGACCTGCGGCGCACGCCGGAGGTGGTGCTGCGGCCGCTCGGGATCCCGGGGCTCGGCCGCCACATCGACTGCCTCGCCCGGCCCGAGACGCTGGAGCGCTCGGCCGTGCGGGCCGTGCTCGAGCAGCTGACCGGGATCGCCGCGGGGCTCGCCGCCGCGCCGTAGCATCGTGCCGTGCACCGCCTGATCGAGACCACGGCCGGAGACCCGGCAGCCACGGACCTCTTCGCCCGGCAGGAGGCCGACCTCCTCGCCCGCTACGGCGGCGACGACACCGGTCCGCGCCCTCCCGCCGACGCTCCGACCCTGCTGCTCGAGGTCGACGGCGGGCTCGTCGGCTGCGTGGCGCTCGCGGTCGAGGACGGGATCGGCGAGATCAAGCGGATGTTCGTGGTGAGCGCCGCGCGGGGCCGCGGGCTCAGCCGCGTGCTGCTCGCCGGCGTCGAGCGGCTGGCGGCCCGCGAGGGCGTGGAGCTGCTCCGACTGGTCACCGGCACGGAGCAGCCGGAAGCGATGGCGCTCTACGTGAGCGCCGGCTACGACCCGATCGCGGGCTACGGCTACTGGGGCGACGAGCCGAGCGCGCGCTGCTACGCGAAGCGGCTCGACCGCGAGGCGCTGCTCGCCGACGCGGGCTGACGCCGGGCTGGCGCTGGGCTGATGCCGGGCTGATGCCGGGCTGGCCGTTCGGCCGTCGGGGCGTGACGCCGGGCTGACGCCGGGCTGCCCGTTCGGCCGTCGCGGGCCGGCGACGGACTGACGTCGGGTTCTGCGCTCGGCCGTCGCGGGCTCTCCGGGCCGCTCGGTCCGGGGTGCTCGCGAGTCGGGCCGCCCGCTCGGAGGGTCCGGATCGGCGAGTCCGACGGGGCATCTGCGACGTCGTCCACGACTGTTCGGCGCTGCGGAGAAGTCGCTGAGGATGAGGCGCGGGAGGATGCCCGTGCCGCTCCGACAGAGTCGCCTGCTCCGCGACGGGGCACGCCGCTCGAGGCCGCTCTGGCGCGAACCTGCCCTGAGGCGGCGCGCCGCGCCTCCCGCGCCTCATCCTCAGCGACTTCTCCGCAGCGCCGAACAGTCGTGGACGACGTCGCAGATGCCCCGTCGGACTCGCCGATCCGGACCCTCCGAGCGGGCGGCCCGACTCGCGAGCACCCCGGACCGAGCGGCCCGGAGAGCCCGCGACGGCCGAGCGCAGAACCCGACGTCAGTCCGTCGCCGGCCCGCGACGGCCGAACGGGCAGCCCGGCGTCAGCCCGGCGTCACGCCCCGACGGCCGAACGGCCAGCCCGGCATCAGCCCGGCATCAGCCCAGCGCCAGCCCGGCGTCAGCCCGCGTCGGCGAGCAGCGCCTCGCGGTCGAGCCGCTTCGCGTAGCAGCGCGCGCTCGGCTCGTCGCCCCAGTAGCCGTAGCCCGCGATCGGGTCGTAGCCGGCGCTCACGTAGAGCGCCATCGCTTCCGGCTGCTCCGTGCCGGTGACCAGTCGGAGCAGCTCCACGCCCTCGCGGGCCGCCAGCCGCTCGACGCCGGCGAGCAGCACGCGGCTGAGCCCGCGGCCCCGCGCGGCGCTCACCACGAACATCCGCTTGATCTCGCCGATCCCGTCCTCGACCGCGAGCGCCACGCAGCCGACGAGCCCGCCGTCGACCTCGAGCAGCAGGGTCGGAGCGTCGGCGGGAGGGCGCGGACCGGTGTCGTCGCCGCCGTAGCGGGCGAGGAGGTCGGCCTCCTGCCGGGCGAAGAGGTCCGTGGCTGCCGGGTCTCCGGCCGTGGTCTCGATCAGGCGGTGCACGGCACGATGCTACGGCGCGGCGGCGAGCCCCGCGGCGATCCCGGTCAGCTGCTCGAGCACGGCCCGCACGGCCGAGCGCTCCAGCGTCTCGGGCCGGGCGAGGCAGTCGATGTGGCGGCCGAGCCCCGGGATCCCGAGCGGCCGCAGCACCACCTCCGGCGTGCGCCGCAGGTCGGTCGTGTACCGCGACAGCAGCGCCACGCCGTCGCCCGCCGACACGACCGCCGCCGCGACCAGGAAGTCGTTGATCCGGTGCGGGATGCTCGCGTCGCCGCCCGCGAGGACCGCGATGGCGTCGATCGCCCGCTCCAGGGGGAAGCCCTCGTGCACCGCGACCCACTCCTCGTCGCGGAGGTCGGCGGGACGGACGACGTCCTTCGCGGCGAGCGGATGGTCGCGCCGCAGCGCGAGGTCGAGCGGCTCGAAGAGGAGGGGCGTGGAGCGCACGGTCCCGGGCCACTCGGCGCTGCCGGCGAGCCGGTGCGCGACGACCAGGTCGTGATCCGCGGTCAGCCCGGCGAAGGCGCTCTGCGCCACGTCGAAGTCGGCGAGCGCGACGCCCGGCCGACCCGGTGCGCGCAGCGCCTCCAGCAGCGGGCCGAACATCGCCAGCCCCGCGCTGTGGAACGCGGCGACCGAGACCGTGCCGCTCGGCTCCCCCTCGAAGTCCGCGACCGCCCGGGCCGCGCGCTCGAGCGCCACCTCCACCTCGACCACGGCCGCCGCGAGAGCGCGGCCGGCGGGGGTCAGCGCAGTCCGGCGCCCGTCGCGGAAGTTCAGCGCCGTCGGAGTGCGGCGCTGCAGCGCGCTGATCTGCTGCGAGACGGAGGAGGGGGACACCCGCATCGCGGCGGCGACGGCGGCGATGCTCCCGCGCTCGCCGAGCTCCCGCAGAGCCCTGAGCTGTCCGAGTTCCATGAGCTCCAACTTACGCGTCGGCGAAGAAGATGCAGTCTTGTCCTGCGGGTCTCCGTGCCGCCACGATGAGCCGTGCGCGCTCTCCTCTCCCGCTTCCGGGTCGACCTCCTCCTGCTCGTGGTCGCCGCCTCCTGGGGCTCGACCTACTTCGCGGCGAAGGAGCTCGTCACCGACTCCAGCGTGATGGCGCTGCTCGGCTCGCGGATGACCCTCGCCGCGCTGTGCCTGGCCGTGATCGTCGCAGCGCGGCGGCACCGGATCACCGCGGCGGAGTGGCGGGTCGGCGTGACCATCGGGGCGCTGCTCGCGACGATCTTCGCGCTCGAGACCTACGGCATCGCCGGCACCTCCGCCACCAACGCGGGCCTCATCATCAGCCTGACGATCGTGATCACGCCGATCCTCGACTCCGCCGTCTCGAAGCGCCGGCTCCCGGGCCGCTTCCTGCTCGCATGCCTCGTCGCGGTCGTCGGAGTCGCGCTGCTCGCCGGCAACGGCGCCCTCCGCCCGCTCTCCCCCGGCGACCTGCTGATCCTCGGCGCCGCCGTCGTACGGGCCGTGCACGTCGCCTCGATGCACCGCCTCTCGGCGCGGGCGCCGATGGACTCCCTCCGCCTGACCACGGTGCAGCTCGGCACCTGCGCCGTCGTCTTCAGCGCCGCGTCGCTCGTCGTCGGCGTGCCGATCCCCGAGTACGTCGCGGGGCTCGACCCCGTCGGCACCGGCCTGTTCCGCTACCCCGTCCTGGTCTGCACCGTCTTCGGCTTCCTCGTGCAGACGTGGGCGGTCCGCCGCACCTCCCCCTCCCGCGTCAGCCTCCTGCTGGGCACCGAGCCGGTGTGGGCCGCGGTCGTCGGAGTCGCGCTCGCCCGCGACCCGATCGCGCCGGTCGGCTTCCTCGGCATCGCGCTGATCCTCGCGGGCACGGCCTGGGGGCGCTCCCTCGAGCAGCGGACGGCACCCGACGTGCCGACCGCGGCGGCCGCTCCGGAGGCGCTGCTCGCCCCCGAGCCGGAGGACGAGCAACGGCGTCCCGTCGAGCGGTAGCCGGGTCAAGGGACTCGCGTGCGGCGTCCCGATGTGGGGGAATCGGGTCGGGAGGCGTCCGCCGCGGGCGCCGCCGGAGGAGGATCCATGTCGCTCAGCGTGCTGTTCATCGGCGGGACGGGCATCATCAGCGCCGCCTGCGTCCGCGAGGCGCTGCGGCTCGGCCACGACGTGACCGTGCTGAACCGGGGGCGGACGTCGCTCCGCCCGCTGCCCGAGGGCGTCCGCGAGGTGCAGGCCGACGGCCGCGACCGCGACGCCGTCACCGCCGCCCTCGGCGACAAGACCTTCGACGCCGTGATCGACTTCGTCGCCTTCACGCCCGAGCACGTGCAGCAGGACATCGACCTGTTCGCCGGCCGCACGGGCCAGTACGTCTTCATCAGCTCGGCCTCGGCCTACCAGAAGCCGCCGCGCAGCCTCCCGGTCACCGAGTCGACTCCGCTCCGGAACCCCTACTGGCAGTACTCCCGCGACAAGATCGCGTGCGAGGACCTGCTCGTGGCCGAGTACCGCGCGAGCGGCTTCCCGGTCACGATCGTCCGCCCCTCGCACACCTACGACCGGACCGCGCTGCCCGTCGACGGAGGCTGGACCGTCGTCGACCGGATGCGCCGCGGCCAGGAGGTGGTCGTCCTCGGCGACGGCACCTCGCTCTGGACACTCACGCACGCCGACGACGTCGCTGTCGGCCTGGTCGGTCTTCTCGGCGCCTCCGCCGCGATCGGCGAGGCGTTCCACATCACCGGCGGCGAGAGGCCGGCCGGGGACGAGATCCACCGCGACCTGGCCGCGGCGGCCGGAGGCGAGCCACGCCGCGTGCACGTCGCCTCCGGCGCGATCGCCGCGGCCGACCCCGAGCTCGGTGCCGGGATCATCGGCGACAAGGCGCACTCGATGGTGTTCGACAACGCGAAGATCCGCCGCCTCGTCCCGGCGTACGCCCCCTCGGTGCGCTTCAGCGACGGCGCCCGCGAGATCGTGGAGTGGTACGACGCCGACGAGTCGCGCCGCGTGGTCGACGAGCGGATGAACGGCCTGTTCGACGCGCTGATCGAGCGGTACCGGCCGCGCCCGCTGTGAGGGGCGGGGGGTGCGCGAGTCCGCCGACTCCGCCCCTCCCGGCCGCTGCACCCCGCTCGGCTCCTCCGCCCGCGCCGGCGCCCCCGCTCAGCCGATCGGCTCGAGCCGGACCAGGAACCCGCCCGGCACTCCCGGCTGCAGCTCCTGGTACTCGGACGGCACGCGGTAGGAGCCCTCGCCGACCGCCGTCACGGTGAAGGCGTCGTCCGTGCGCGTCCCCGCGAGGAAGACGGTGTAGACGTCTGTGCCGTCCTCGGTGGTGCGCTTCCCGGCCGCCGCGCCGACCCAGCGGTGCCCGCCCGGATCGGCCGTCGCCGTCTCCCCGAGGGTCGCGTCGATCGCGGCCGGGTCGACGCCCTCGGTGCGGATCCCGTCCTGGCACTCGCGCCAGACGCCCGTGAATCCCGGGTCGGGGTCGGAGTAGCAGAACATCATCGATCCGTCGGGCGCGACGTGCAGGTCGCCGTAGCCGCCGACCACCTGCCCGGAGACGGGGGCGGCCGTGGGCCCGGTCGTCGGCTCGGGGTCGGCCGGCGCGGTGCACCCGGCGAGCGCGAGGACGAGCACCGCCACCGCTCCCGCTCGCCACCTCATGTGCGCAACCTACTGGAGCCGCGCCCCCGCCCGTCCGTGTGCCGGGCCGGGAGTCGGCCGAGCGTCCGCCGGGAGCCGGCCCGCCCTCAGACCAGCCGGCGGCCGCTGAAGCGGTCGACGGGGGCGTCGTGGCGCATCGCCCGCTCGTACATCCGCCGGAACGGCTCGGTGAGCACGCCGTTCGTGCGGTCCAGCGAGTCCTGCCAGGCCACGATCTCCCCCAGTTGCGCGGCGAGATCCTCGCGAAGGGCCGCCTCGTCGACGGTGGTCGAGACGCCCTTCGAGACGACGATCCGGCCCGCGACGATCACGGTGTCGATCGACGAGCCGTTCTCGGAGTAGACGAGCTGGTTCTCGAGCCGCTGGCGCGGGGTGAAGTTCAGCGTCTCGAGGTCGTAGACGACGAGGTCGGCCTGCTTGCCGACCTCGATGCTGCCGGTGGCGTCGTCGAGCACGGCGCTGCGCGCGCCTCCGATCGTGCCGGCGGTGAGCACCTCGGACACGGTCGGCCAGGTGGCGATGTCCGGATCCGTGACCTTGTGCAGGAGCGCCGCGGCCTTCACGACGTCGAGCATGCGCGGCGAGTCGCTGCTCGAGCAGCCGTCGGTCCCGAGGCCGAGGTTCACGCCCGCGTCGTGCAGCGCGCGCCACGGGGCGATGCCCGAGCCGAGCTTGAGGTTCGAGATCGGGTTGTGCGAGACGGACGTGCCGGCGGCGGCGATCCGCTCCATGTCGGAGTCGGTGAGCCAGATCCCGTGGGCGAAGGTCGTGTTCGGGGAGAGCGCGCCGATCCGCTCCATGTACTCGACCAGGGTCGAGCCGTAGGACAGCTCGCCGGTCACCAGCTGCGTCTTCGTCTCGAGGACGTGGATGTGGCACTCCGCCCCGTGCTCGAGCGCCAGCTCGGTCGCCCCCACGAGCAGCTCGGGCCCGCACCGCTGAGGAGCGGACGGAGCGACCATGTAGCGCAGCCGCCCGCCTCCCCTCCCGTGCTGGGTCGCGAACGCCTCGCGGCTGAAGGCGAGGTAGCCCTCCGTCGTCGGGCGCGACGCCGACCGCGCCTGGTCGAGGATCTCCGCGGGCACGTACTCCTCGAGGAACGGCATCGTCTCGTGGAAGGGCCTGCTGATCACGTGGCCCGAGATGTTGGCGCGGACTCCGATCTCGTCGTACGCGTCGAAGACCGCGGCGAGCTGCTCCGCGTCCTGGTCCGGGTTCTCGAGCACGTCGTCGACCAGGGTCGTGACCCCGGCCTTCAGCGATTCGAGGGCGAAGAGCGACGAGCGCAGCCGCACCAGATCCGGAGCGACGCGGCTGTTCCCGAGGATCGGGTACGACAGCAGCATCCACAGCTCGAGCGGCAGGTTGTCGTAGCGGCCCTTGTAGAGGTACTCCCACGAGTGGGTGTGGGCGTTGACGAAGCCGGGGACGACCAGGCGGTCGCGCCCGTCGATCACCTCGTCGCCCGGCTCGGGGACGAGGCCCGGGCCGATCGCGACGATCAGCTCGTCGACGATGCGGATGCTCGCCGTGATCGGGACGGCGCCCGAGACCGGGTCCATGGTGATCACGGCGGCGTCGGAGAGGAAGAGGGGCATGGCGGTTCCGTTCGTGGTGCGGGCCCGAGCTGCTCGTGGGGGCGACCGAGCTGGCGCTCGAGCACGGGGCGGAGTGCCACATCCACGTCCTCGAGACGAAGACGCAGC
>NZ_PSVX01000084.1:0-12182 GCF_002932695.1 Rathayibacter sp. AY1D2
TCGACGTGGCAGTACCGGGGGGTTCACCGGTCGTGCCGGTGCCCCGACTCCGCCGATCCCCGCGGCGCACGCCCGCCCCGCCCTCGTCCGCGTGGATCGCCGGCGTCCGCGGCTCGGGCTTCACGCTGCTGGTGATGGGGATCATGATCCTCGCGATGGTCGTGCTCGCCCCGAGCATCAAGAACTTCGTTGAGCAGCGCGCCGAGATCGCCGAGCTGCAGCGCTCGGTCGACGCGGCCAAGACCCAGGCGCAGAACCTCGACGAGCAGCGCACCCGCTGGTCCGACCCGGCGTTCATCCGTGCGCAGGCCCGCGAGCGGCTGTACTTCGTGATGCCCGGCGAGGTGAGCTACCTCGTGCTCGACGACGTGACGCTCGCCCAGCAGGCGCAGCAGCCCGCGAGCGACACGGTGCAGGAGACCCCGAGCGACTGGGCCGGCTCCCTGCTGTCCTCGATCGCGGTCTCGGGCCTCGGCGAGCCGACCGCCGACGAGCTGACACCGACTCCGTAGCTCCCGCCCGACCCCGTCGCTCCCGCCCGGCCCCGCGTACACTGGAGCGTCCTCCCGGCCGTCCGTCCTCTGGAGCCCCCGTGACCACGCCCCCCTTCGATCCGCCGTCCGAGCGCGACATCGCGGTCGTCTCCGCCCAGCTGGGCCGTCCCGCCCGGGACGTCGTCGGGATCAGCGCACGCTGCGTCTGCGGCGACCCGACGGTGGTCTCCACGAGCCCCCGCCTGTCCGACGGCACGCCGTTCCCCACCTTCTACTACCTGACCCACCCCGCCGCGACGGCCGCGATCTCGCAGCTCGAGGCCACCCAGGTCATGGTCGAGTACAACGCGATGCTCGCCGAGGACGAGGAGCTGCGCGAGGCGTACGCCGCTGCGCACCGGGCGTTCCTGGCCGACCGCGAGAGCGTCGGCTCCGTCCCCGAGATCGCGGGCATCTCCTCCGGGGGCATGCCCTCGCGGGTGAAGTGCCTCCACGCCCTCGCCGCGCACGCCCTCGCGGCGGGCCCCGGCGTCAATCCGATCGGCGATCTGGCCCTGGCCCGCGCCGACTGGTCTCCCGAGCGCTGCGCCTGCAGGCCGCTCGACGCGTAGCCGCTCCTACCGGAGCCACGGAGGCGCCACCACCGGCGCGCTCTTCGCTAAGCTGATTCCCAGTCGGGGTCAGTGCTGCCCACCGCATCGAGAGCGGGCACTTCGCATTGCGTGAGGGTGTTCGCATTGTCCATCCCTCTTGGAGAGTCAACCGTGCCCAGAATCCTGATCGTCGGAGGCGGCTACGCCGGCTTCTACACCGCGTGGAAGCTCGAGAAGCAGCTCCGCCCGCACGAGGCAGAGGTCACGATCGTCGACCCGCTGCCCTACATGGCGTACCTGCCCTTCCTCCCCGAGGTCGCCGCGGGGTCGATCGAGCCGCGCCACGCGATCGTCTCGCTCCGCCGCCACCTCAAGAAGACCGCGATCCTCGCCGCCAAGGTGACGAAGATCGACCACGCGAACCGCACCGCGACGATCACCCCGACCGTGGGCGAGCCCTACGAGTTCGAGTACGACCAGATCGTCGTCACCGCCGGCTCCGTCTCGCGCACCTTCCCGATCCCGGGCGTCGCCGACAACGCGATCGGCCTGAAGACGATCGAGGAGGCGACCGCGATCCGCGACCGCATGCTCACGAACTTCGACAAGGCCGCGTCGCTCCCCGCCGGCCCCGAGCGCTCGCGCCTGCTGACCGTCACGGTCGTCGGCGGCGGGTTCGCGGGCATCGAGGTCTTCGCCGAGCTGCGCTCCTTCGCGAGCGCGCTGCTCAAGCGCTACCCCGAGATCGACTTCGAGGAGACGCAGTTCCACCTCATCGAGGCGATGGGCCGGATCATGCCCGAGGTCGCCCTCGAGACGAGCCACTGGGTGCTGAAGAACCTCGACCAGCGCGGCGCCACCGTGCACCTCGACACGCAGCTCAAGTCGGCCGAGAACGGCGTCATCCAGCTGTCGACTGGCGAGAGCTTCGAGTCGGACCTCATCATCTGGACCGCGGGCGTCATGGCGAACCCGTCGATCAAGAACTCCGATCTGCCCATCGAGGAGCGCGGCCGCCTGCGCGTGCGCGCCGACCTCCGCGTCGGCCACGACGACGTGCTCGTCGAGGGCGCCTGGGGCGCCGGCGACGCGACGGCCGTCCCCGACCTCACCGGCGGCGGCGTCGGCGGCTTCTGCGTGCCGAACGCCCAGCACGCCGTCCGCCAGGGCAAGCTCATGGCCAAGAACATCACCGCGGTGCTCCGCGGCGAGGAGCCGGTCGACTACGTGCACAAGAACCTCGGCGCGGTAGCGGGCCTGGGCATCGGCATCGGCGTGTTCCAGTCCGGCAAGATCGCCGTGAAGGGCTTCCCCGCCTGGGTGATGCACCGCGGCTACCACGGTCTCGCCATGCCCTCGTGGGAGCGCAAGTTCCGCGTGGTCTGGGGCTGGTGGAACAACCTCTGGCTCGGCCGCGACATCGCCTCGATCGAGGCCCGCGAGTACCCCCGCGGCTCCTTCGAGACCTACGCGTCGCGTCCGCGTCCGGCGGCCCCGGCCGCCGAGGCTCCGGCCGCGCAGGCCCCGGCGCAGATCCCCGGCCAGGCCGGTGCTCCGGTCCCGGTCGGCGGCGAGCCCGCCAAGTCCTGACACCGCCGCCGGGAGGGTCGCTCCTCCCGGTGGTCGCCCCCATAGCCCAATCGGCAGAGGCAGACGACTTAAAATCGTCTCAGTCTGGGTTCGAGTCCCAGTGGGGGCACTCCGTCCGACGTGCCGCTCTCTAGGCGGCGCGGGCGTGCGCGCTGCGTCGAGCGGGCTCGAGCAGCCCGGCCTCGAGGGCCTGGGTGATCTCGCCCGGGGTGCAGTCGGCGCAGAGCACGACGAGCTCCTCCTCGGTGTCGCGGCCGCCGGAGCGGTCGAGGACGACGGCGTCGGTTCCGCAGAGTGCGCATTCGATCATGCGGGTACCGTACGTCCGACCTCCGACATGCGCGCGGCAGCGCCCCGGCGCGTCTCGCCCGGATCCGGCAGGGCGCCGGGCGCGCCTCCGGACCGGTCGTCCTTCCGGCCGGAGGAGCCCGGTGTTCGGGAATCGGACGAGGATCCCGCGCGCCCGCGCCGCCTCGCCTAGAGTCGTCACCGGGCGGTTCCGAGCCCGGGCGCCCGCGTCCGGATGCGAGCCGCCCGGTCCACGGCGGGCGCCGGAACGGTCCCGCTTCTCGTGCCCGCGGGCACCGTCATGCACCGCCCGGCGACGGGCGGCCGGGAGGCCCCCATGGGGAAGCTGCTCTACGGAGCCTCGGGAGTCGAGATCGAGTTCGACGACCGCACGCTCACGCACGTCCAGATCGTCATCGCCAACAAGCTGCGCCGCCGCGAGAGCTTCTTCTTCTCCTGGCGGGACGACCCCGCGGTCGGCGACGGCCGCTCGAGCATCTGGCTCGACCCCTCCGTGCCCCTCTACTTCAAGTACTTCGGCGGACGGGTCCCCTCGATCAACCGCACCTGGATCGACCTGCTGACCGTCTCGGCGAACTCGTCCGGCGGGCTGCAGCTCGTGCAGGAGCCGGACGCCGCCCCCACCCCGCCGCCGAAGGGCGAGCAGGGCGCCTGACCCCCACCCGCCACGCCCCGGAGAAGAGCCCCATGCAGCGCGACGTCTCGGCCCACCTGACCCTCGACGTCGCGGCTCCGGCCGCCCTCGTCCTCTCGATCGCGGTGGCCGACGCGTACGGGGCGGAGGAGTCGCTGACGCTCACCGTCGACGGCCGCCCGCTCGCCGCTCGCGAGGTGATCGACCAGCACGGCACCCGGCTGCACGTGCTCGACGCGCCGGTCGGGCACCTCGTCGTGGACTACTCCGCGCGCGTCCTGGGACGCCTCGATCCGCTCGAGGGCGACGAGGTGGACCGGCTGCGGTACCTGCGGCCGAGCCGCTACGCCGAGTCGGACGTGCTGTGGGCGACGGCCCGGGCCGAGTTCGCCGGCCTCGCCGGGGCGGACCTCCTGCACGCGGTGAGCTCCTGGGTCGGCACGCGGCTGGCGTACGTCCCCGGCTCGAGCCTTCCGACGGACGGGGCCGAGCGGACGCTGCTCGCCCGCCGCGGCGTCTGCCGCGACTTCGCGCACCTCGTCGTCGCCCTCCTCCGTGCGCTGGACGTGCCCGCCCGACTGGCGGCCGTGTACGCCCCGGGACTGCAGCCGATGGACTTCCACGCGGTCGCGGAGGCCTGGATCGAGGGGGAGTGGCGGGCGGTCGACGCGACGACGCTCGCGCCGCGGTCGAGTCTCGTGCGGATCGCGACGGGACGCGACGCGGCCGACACCGCGTTCCTCGGCGTCTACGGCGGCATCGCGACGCTGCGCGAGCTGACGGTCGGCGCCGTGGCCGACGTGCTGCCGGGCGACGACCTCGACCGGCCCGTCTCGATCGGCTGAGCGGGCGGCCGAGGCCGGCTACTCCGACTCGACGAAGCGCCGCCAGGCCCAGATCGACGTGCACACCGCGCTGAAGGCGACGACGGCGAAGAGCACCGGACCCGCTCCGCCGTCGGTCGACCAGGACGCGATGGTCGGGGTGAGCAGCACGAACAGCACGGTCGTCGCGAGGAGCGTGAGCGCGAGCCAGAGCAGCGGAGACCAGCGCAGGATGCTGCGGCCGGCGGGGCGCCCGACCGGGAACAGCAGCACCACGCTCGAGCCGACCGAGATCAGCGTGGTCGCGCTGAGCACCTCCGCGGCGAGCACGGAGCCGAACGAGCCGTCGGGCGGGACCACGGCGGAGGCGCCCCAGGCGAGTCCGGCGAGACCCAGCAGCGAGACGACGCGGACGGTGGAGAGCTTCGCGCGGTCGACGGCGGATGCGCCCTCGGGGAGGACGAGGCCGATCACCACGCCGAAGAGGAGCGCCGGGTCCAGTCCCGCGAAGCGCGAGACGAGAGCGGCCGCCGCGACCAGGAGCAGCGCGCGCGGAGCGGCGACGACGCCGATCCCGCTGACGCCGATCCGTCGGCCGACCAGCGCGGGGACGGCGGCGGCGACCGCGTTGACCACGGCGACGGCCACGATGACGGCGATCAGCAGGCGCAGGTAGGCGGGCTGGCCGTCGACGCGTCCCGAGAGCAGGACGAGGCCGGCTGCGCAGCCGATCATCCCGACGACCATCAGGCGCGGCGAGGCGGGACCGGTGTCCGGCTTGTCGTCGTACTCGACGGCGGCGCGGTTGCGGCCCGTGAGGTGCCAGCTGCGCTCGGCGCGGGGCGCCCGCCCGGCCGCGGCGAGGCGGGCCGGCACGACGACCAGGGCGAGCGAGAGCAGAGCGAGCGCGAGGGAGCGCATCCAGTCGGCCATCGAGACGACGGGCGATCCGGCGGACAGCGCGGTGGTCATCCCGGTCGCCGCGCTCCAGCCGCCCGGCTCGGATCCGGCGTCGGGGGCGGGCTGCGGCGGCACGTCACCGCCGTCCACGTCGGGAGCCGGGACCGGCGCTGCGGTGGGCTCGGCGGTCGGCTCGTCCTCGGGCGTGGGCGCGGTCTCCCCGGGGCGGACGGGCGACGGGGACGCGGTCGGCGCCGCACTGCTCGGAGCGGGAGACGCGGCGGCCCCGGGTGCGGTGGGCGCGGCACCGGGGGCGGCCGGCGTCGTCGCGCTGGGCGTGCCGGTGGGAGCGGTCGTCGCCGCCGCGAAGGTCACGTCGATCCAGGGGCTCGGCGGGCTGTAGTTGCCGGCGCTGTCCCCGGCGATGGCGGAGACCCGGTGCGCGCCCGCCGTGATCGTGCCGCCGGTGCAGCTCCAGGCGCCTCCGCTGACCGCCGCGTCGCAGGTGTTGACCCGGTCCACGTACACGTAGGCGCGGGTGCCGTCCACGCCCGTCCCCGAGTAGGACGCGCCGCCGAGCGGCAGGGCGGCGCCGTCCGACGGCGAGGTGAGGGCGGGGGCGGCAGGAGCAGCGGTGTCGACCACGAGGGTCACCGGCGCGCTGGCCGGCGAGGCGGCGCTGCCGGCGAAGGAGGCGGTCTGCGTCGCGGTGACGCGGTAGCTGCCCGGCGCCGGAGTGGGGGCGAGCTGGCAGAACCACGCGCCGCCGGAGTCGGCGGTGGCCAGGCACGCGGCGCCGCCGTTCGAGACCGCGGCGACGCTCGCGCCGGGGTAGGCCGTGCCGCGGACCGAGCCCGCGGAGGTCGCCGAGCCGTCGACCGACTCGATGACGGGGGCGCTGAGGACGGCGATCGGGACGGCGGCCGAGGTGGTCCCGCCGCCGGCGAGGAGCTCCACCGCGACCAGGGTCGCCGGCCCGTCGTCGAGGGAGACGGCGCAGCTCCAGCCGCCGTCGGGGCCCGCGGTGGTGATGCAGAGGGGGTCGCCGCCGCCGCGGAGCCCGATCTGCACCTGGTCCCCGGCCGTCGCCGTGCCGGTGACCGTCGTCGCTCCCGTGCTGAGGACCGCGCCGGAGGAGGGAGCGGTGATCGTGAGAGCGGCGGCCTGCGCGGCCGGAGCGGCCAGCCCGGAGACGGAGGCGACGGCCGCGAGGAGCACCAGCAGCAGGGCGGCCGTGCGCCGCGGGGATCGGCGGAGTCGGGGCACCGGCACGACCGGTGAACCCCCCGGTACTGCCACGTCGACGTCCGATTTCACGATGCGTCCATTGCACGGGGGCAGGGGGGAGCTGTCAAGCGCGCCGCACCACTGTTCCCGGATGTACACCATCCGGAGGAGGCGTCTCGGCCGGTCGGGGGAGTCGGGGAGATCCGGGAGAGCGCTTCCGCGAGAATATACCCGTCGATCAGATCCGGAGGACAGTGGAATGCGCGAAGACGAGGCCCGTGGGCGCGATCGGCGGGAGGTGCGCGTCGAGGCCGCGCGCTTCGACGATCCGCGCGAGCTGGGCGGGCTCCTGCCGCCGGGCCTGCGCATCGGACTGGCGCAGAGCGCCTTCCAGACGGAGGGCTCCCTCGAGACGGGCGGCCGGGGCCGGTCGGTGTGGGACGACTTCGCGCTGCGACGGGGGACGATCGCCGAGGAGGCCACTCCCGAGATCGCGACGGACTTCCTCCTGCGCTGGCGCGAGGACCTCGCGCTGCTGGTCGATCTCGGCGTCGACGAGCTCCGGCTCTCGGTCTCGTGGCCCCGGCTGCAGCCCGACGGCCGCGGGCCGATCGACCGCGGAGGGCTCGGCTTCTACGACCGCCTGCTCGACGGGCTCGCCGAGACGGGGATCCGGGTCGCGCTGACCCTGCACCACCGCGACACCCCGTCGGCGCTCAGCGGCGGCTGGATGAACCGCGACACCGCGTTCCGCTTCGGCGATCTCGCCTTCGAGCTCGGCGGGCGGTTCGGCGACCGGGTCGCCGACTGGATCACCCTCGACCAGCCGTCGACGGTGATGCTCGAGGGCTACGCGCTCGCGCGGCAGGCGCCGGGCGCCGGGCGGCTGTTCAGCGCCCTGCCGGCGCTGCACCACCAGCTCCTCGGGCACGGCGTGGCGCTGGAGGCGCTGCGGGCGGCGGAGGTGACCGGGAGGATCGGCCTGGTCGACGCGCTCGCGCCCGTCGAGCCCGCCTCCGACGACGACCGGGACCGCGCCTTCGCCTCCCTGGCGGACGTCCTGCGGAACCGCCTGGTGGCCGACGCCGTGCTGACCGGGTCCTACCCGGTCGGACCGGAGGAGCTGCCGCCGTTCCTCGGCGCCCTCGCGCAGGCGGATCCGGTCGACCTCGCGCGCATCTCGGCACCGCTCGACTTCTACGCGGTCGCGCCGCTGCCGCCGCTGCGGACCGTGTCGGGCCGCGACCCGGCGCTGCCGACCGGGGTGGGCGCTCCTCCCGCGCTCCCCTTCCACACGGCGCCCTGGCCGGAGCTGGACCGCACGGGCGACGGCTCGCCGGTCGCACCCTGGGCTGTGGTCTCGGTGCTGCGGTCCCTCGTGGAGCGGTACGGCGACGCCCTGCCGCCGCTGGTGGTGACCGCGCTCGGCGCGAGCTACCCCGACGAGCCCGATCGCGAGGGTGCGATCGTCGACACGGAGCGGATCCGCTGGCTCGGGGCGCACCTGGCCGCTCTCGCCGAGGCCGTCCACGACGGACTGCCGGTGGAGGCCGTGCAGCTCTGGACCCTGGTCGACGCGTTCGAGTGGCAGCACGGCTACAGCCGCCCGCACGGGCTCGTGGCCGTCGACACGCGCAGCCGGGGCCGCGTGCCCAAGGCGTCGTTCGACTGGCTCCGGCGCGTCCTCGACGCCCGCTCCTGACGCGGGGGCGTGCGAGACTGCCGCCGTGCGCAGCCTCCTCGCCCTCGCCTCCGTCCTCCACGCCGACCCCGCCCCGGTGCTCGCCGCCCTCGCGGACGTCCTCGCCGCCGACGGCGCCTACGAGCGGCGGGGGAGCGGGCTCGAGCGCCGGCTCCCCGTGCTCGGCGTCGAGCAGTGGCGGGTCCTGGCGGACGAGGAGGGGGCCCGGGTCGAGTGCGAGCTGGTCGCCGCACCCGCCTCGTCGGCGCTCGCCGGGGTCCTCCTCCGGCGGCGGATCCGCGAGGCGCCGGACCGGTTCCGCGCGGTCGTGACCGCGGTCGCCGACGCGGTGGAGTGACGCTCCGGGGACGCCCGCGCGGGTCCGCTCCGACGCGCGCTCTCCGCTCCGCCCGCCGCCCCGCCTCCACCCCGCGCCAGCGCCCCCCGAACGGGGAATGCGCGGGCGCTCGCCGCTGTTGTCTACCGATGACGGGACGGGGCTCGGCGCCCCGCCCACCGGACAGCTCGGAGGAGCCAGAGGCAGATGGCAGGGACAGGGATGAACAAGGGTCGAGGGGCGCGCGGCAGTGACGACGAGATCGTCTACCGCCGCCACGCGAACGGACGCGGCATGGTCGCTCCCGGATCGCGCGTCTCGGCGACCGCGTACGTGGAGACCGGCGCCTACGTGGAGCCCGGCGCGACCGTGGGCGAGCGCGCCTGGATCGGCGCGGGCAGCTGGGTCGACCGCGACGCCATGATCGGGCACAGCGCCTTCATCGGCGCGAACGTGCACGTCGGGCCCGAGGCGATCATCGGACCGGGGGCGCGGATCGGGAGCTACTCCCGCATCGGACGCTCGGCCGTGATCGCGACCGGCGCCCGCATCGACCGCGACACCGTGGTGCCCGACGGCGCCCGGAAGGGCATCGACGAGGCGAGCGAGAGCGGCCGCCGCGCGGCCTGACCCGCACGACCCTGTTCCGCCGGCTCCCCGGAGCGGCGGAATAGGGTCGTTCCATGTTCGAACTCCACCACCTCAGCGCCCAGGAGCAGTGGGACTGGCTGCAGCGCGGAGAGGTCACGCCTCTCGAGCTCGCCGATCACTACCTCGCCCGGATCGAGCGCTGGAACGGGGAGCTGGGCGCCTTCGCCACGGTGACCGCCGATCGGGCGCGGGTGCGGGCATCAGCGCTCGGCACAGGGCCCGGAACCGCTCCGCTCTGGGGCCTGCCGAGCGGCGACAAGGACCTCTGGCGGCGCGCGGGCGTGCGGACCGCATTCGGATCCCGGCTGCGCGAGCACCACGTGCCCACCGCCTCCGACGAGATCGTCGAGGTGCTCGACGCGGCGGGAGCGGTCAGCCTCGGCAAGACCGCGGCGCCCGAGTTCGGGATGCCCTCCTACACCGAGACGCGGATCGGCCCGCCCGCCGTCACGCCCTGGGACACCCGCCTCGGGGCCGGCGGATCCAGCGGAGGAGCAGCGGTCGCCGTCGCCGCGGGACTGCTGCCGTTCGCCCCCGCCTCGGACGGCGGCGGGTCCATCCGCATCCCCGCCGCGGCCTGCGGCCTGGTGGGACTGAAGCCCTCCCGCGGACGTGTCGCCGCGCTCTCCGGCATCGGCGGAGTCGGCGGCCTGACGGTCGCCGGGCCGATCACCCGCTCGGTCGCCGACGCGGGCCTCCTGCTCGAGGGCATGCTGGAGCGGACGAACGGCCGCCTCCCGCAGCGCTGGTCGCTCGGCGCGCCCGGTGACGGCGACGGCTCGTTCCTCGGCGCCGCGGTGCGCGGAGAGGGGCGCTTCCAGATCGGCGTGCTGACGGACTCGCCCTGGGACGAGGAGTACGAGATCGCTCTCGCTCCGGAGGCGCGCGCCGCGCTGGACGAGGGGATCGCCGCGCTGGCCGCCCTCGGCCACGGGCTCGAGGAGGCGTCGCTCCCCCCGAGCGCCCCGTACCCCGCCGCGTTCCGGACGCTGTGGCAGAGCGGCGCCGCGGCCCTGCCCGTCGAGGGCGCGGACCTCGATCTGATAGAGCCGCTGACCCGCTGGCTGGTGGAGGAGGGACGCCGGCGCTCCGCCCGCGAGATCGTCGAGGCGGCGTCCTGGCTCTCGGGCTACGAGCGCGCGGTGATCGCGGCGTTCTCCGGCGTCGACGCGGTCCTGACGCCGTCGCTGGCGATGACGCCGCGCCCCGTCGGCTGGTACGACCTCGAGGATCCCGAGCGCAATTTCGAGCAGCAGTGCCTCTACACGCCGTACACGTCCTTCGTGAACGTGAGCGGCCTCCCCGCGATCACCCTTCCGCTGAGCACCACGGAGGAGGGCCTGCCGATGGGAGTCCAGCTGATCGGGCGACCCGGCGGCGAGGCGACGCTGCTGGCGATCGGCGCACAGCTCGAGCGGCGGGCGCGCTGGCAGAGGCGGCACCCGCCGCAGTGGTGACGGGGGGAGGCCGCAGTCGTGACGGGTCCGGGCGCGGCCGCACGGCGGATGGTCAGGTCCGGCTCTGGTCACTGAGGTAAGCCTTGCCTATACTCGGACACGATGTGCATGTTCGAGGACCGCGACGGCTCCGCGCCGGTCGACGTGAAGCAGTTCCTGATCGCGGGCGACGAGACCGTCGTGCCGTGGATCCAGAGCATCCTCGACACCCTCCCCGCGAACGCCCGCGGCCAGGTCTTCGTCGAGGTCGACGACGCGCGCGGACTGCCGCCGCTCGCCGCCCCCGGACGGGTCTGCGTCACCTGGCTCGGCCGCTCTGAGCGCTCGGGCGCCCCCGGCACAGGTGAGCGCTGCTCCCGCGGAGTCGCGCTCGACCGCGCGGTCCGGGCCTGGGTCGGCGAGATGTCGGTCGTCGACGGCGACTACCCGTGGGCCGACGGCCGCCACGACTTCTGCGCCTGGATCGGCGGGGCCGGCCCCGTCGTCGCCGAGCTCGCCGCCGACGTGGAGGCGCGCCTGCGCACCTCCGCCGAGCACGCCGCGCGCTGACCGTCCGCCGGGCGTCCCGGCTGAGTCTTAGGCAAGGCTTACCTTCTGTGCGAGACTGAGGCGATGCCTCCGACGACCGCCGCCCCCGCCCGACCGGCCTACCGGCCGTACCTCGCGACCGTCGCCGCAGCGACCCGGATCGCCCCGCACTTCATCCGCGTGACCCTCACCGGCACCGGCCTCGACCACGTCGGCTGCACCGGCCCCGACCAGCGCATCAAGCTCGTCGTCCCCACCGCCGCCTCCGACGCCCCCGCCTTCCTCGCCTCCGTCTCGGACCCCGACGGACCCGACGGACTCGACCCCGACTGGTACGGCCGCTGGCGACAGCTCCCCGACGAGCTCCGGAACCCGCTCCGCACCTACACCATCCGCGCCGTCCGCCCCGAGGACGCCGAGGTCGACATCGACTTCGCCGCCCACGGCGACACCGGACCGGCCTCCGCCTGGGTCGAGAGCGCCCGCGCCGGCGACCAGATCGTCATCATCGCGCCCGACACGCGCTCCGACCTCCCCGGCGGCGGAGTCGAGTTCCACCCCGGCGCCGCCACCTCCCTCCTCCTCGCCGGCGACGAGACGGCCGTCCCCGCCATCGCTGCGATCCTCGAGAGCCTCGACGACGACGCCACCGGAGCCGCGTTCCTCGAGGTCCCCACCGCCCACGACCGCCTCCCGCTCCGCCACCCCGCCGGCGTCCACGTCACCTGGATCGTCCGCGCCGACGCGGCAGCCCCCGGAGCGGCCCTCGGCGACGCGGTCCGCGCCTGGGCCACCCGCTTCCTCACCGCCCACCACCGCGGCGTCGACGTCAGCGACATCGACGTCGACCACGAGATGCTCTGGGAGGTCCACTCGATCAGCATCGTCCTCCGCGGTCGCACCCCTGGCGCGCCGTCCCCCGCGGCCGCGCCCCCGGCGCGCCGCATCCTCTGCGGT
>NZ_PSVX01000085.1:0-11814 GCF_002932695.1 Rathayibacter sp. AY1D2
GGGGACGTGGATGAGCACGGTGGAGCGGGCGTAGGACGCCAGTAGGTGCGTCACACGGGTGGGGTTCACTGGGGGGAGACGCCCGACGGGCGCGGGACGGAGGCGCGGCATGGACCTGAACACGATCCAGCGCGTCCGGGTGGTGCGCGAGCGCTCCGAGCTGGCGGGCCGCGGGCCGCGCTCAGCGGTCATCGGAGGCGGCTCCTGGGTGTTCTCCCTCCCCCACGACCACCTCGACGAGCTCCTCGACCTGCAGGGATTCGCGTGGGAGCCGATCGTGCGCACGGACGCCGGGCTCTCGATTGCAGCGACCTGCACGCTCAGCGAGCTCGCCGCGATGCCCGACGCGGGCGACACCGCCCATCCGCTCTTCTTCCAGTGCTGCACGGCCCTGCTGGGCTCCTTCAAGATCTGGAACGTCGCCACTGTCGGCGGCAACATCGCCAACGCCCTGCCCGCAGGACCGATGATCAGCCTCGCCGCCGCGCTCGACGCCACCGCCCTCGTCTGGCGGGCCGACGGCTCGGACGTCGCCGTGCCGGTCGCCGAGCTCGTGACCGGCAACATGACCACTTCCCTGGCCCAGGACGACGTCATCCGCTCGATCGAGTTCCCGCTCTCCTCCCTCCGGGCGCGCACCGCGTTCCGCAAGACGGCGCTCTCCCCTCTCGGACGCTCCGGCGCCGTCGTCATCGGCCGCCTCGACACCGACGGCGCGTTCGTGCTCACGATCACCGCGGCGACCGTCCGGCCGGAGCGGCTCCGCTTCGCCGCCGTTCCCTCCTCGGCCGAGCTCGCCGCGGCCGTCGACGGCGTCGCGACCTGGTTCACCGACCCGCACGGAGCCGCCGACTGGCGCCACGCCGTTGTCCGCGTGCTCGCCGAGGAGATCCGCACCGAGCTGACCGGAGGCGCCCGATGAGGTTCACCGTCAACGGGGAGCCGGTCGACGCCTCCCCCCGCCCCGGCCAGGTGCTGCGCACCCTCCTCCGCGACCACGAGCACTTCGAGGTGAAGAAGGGGTGCGACGCCGGTGACTGCGGCGCCTGCTCCGTCCTCGTCGACGGGACGCCGTTCCACTCCTGCCTCTACCCCGCCCACCGCGTCGAGGGGCGCGAGGTGACGACAGCGGCCGGCCTCGGCACGCCCGAGGAGCCGAGCGCGGTGCAGGAGGCGTTCGTCGAGGCCGGCGCGTTCCAGTGCGGCTTCTGCACGGCCGGCATGGTGGTCACGGCCACGGCGCTCGACGGAGTCCGCGCCGAGGACGTGCCGCGGCTGATGAAGGGCAACCTCTGCCGGTGCACGGGCTACCGCCCCATCCGCGAGGCCGTGACGGGCGCCTGCGCGTCCGGGCACGGCGCGCACGCGGCCGAGCCGTCCGGAGCGGATCGCACGGAGGCCCCGGTCCGCGGACGGCACGCGGCCCCGCCGTCGGGTCTCACCCCCGTCCGCCGCACCGGTCGCCCGTCGGCCGAGGAGTCCCGGGTCGGCCGCTCGCTCGGCGCGCCCGCCGGCCGGCGGATCGTCCAGGGCCGCGAGCCGTTCACCCTCGACGTCGCCGTCCCCGGCCTGCTGCACCTGAAGGTCGTCCAGAGCCCGCACGCCCACGCGCGCATCCGCTCGATCGATACGACCGCCGCCCGCGCGATGCGGGGCGTCGTCGCGGTCCTCACCGCCGAGGACGTCCCGGACGTCCTCTACTCCACCGCCCGCCACGAGTCCCGGCTCGACGACCCGGACGACACCCGCATGCTCGACACCGTCGTCCGGTTCCGCGGGCAGCGCGTGGCCGTGGTGGTCGCGGAGTCGGTGGCCGAGGCGGAGGCGGCCTGCCGCGCCGTCGAAGTCGACTACGAGGTGCTGCCCGCCGTCTTCGACCCGGAGGAGGCGCGCTCGGCCGGCGCGCCGCTCCTGCACGCCGACAAGGATCCGATCGCCTCGCGCATCGCCCGGCCGGAGGCGAACGTCGTCGCGGAGCTCCACGGAGAGTACGGGGACGTGGCCGCCGGACTCGCGGAGGCCGACGTGGTCGTCGAGGGCCGGTACTCGACCTCCCGGGTCGCGCACACGGCGCTGGAGACCCACGGCACCATCGGCTGGCTCGAGGGCGGAGAGCTGGTGCTGCGGACCTCGACGCAGGTGCCCTTCCTCGTGCGCGACGAGATCGCGCGCCTGTTCGACCGCGATCCGTCGACCGTCCGCGTCTTCACGGCACGGGTGGGCGGCGGCTTCGGCGGCAAGCAGGAGATCCTGACGGAGGACGTCGTCGCCCTCGCCGTGCTCGCCACCGGCCGGCCCGTGCAGTTCGAGTTCACCCGGAGCGACGAGTTCACGATGGCCCCCTGCCGACACCCGATGCGGGTCGGCGTCACGCTCGGCGCCCGACGCGACGGACGGCTGACCGCCCTCGCCGTGGACGTGCTCTCGGACACCGGCGCCTACGGCAACCACGGACCCGGCGTGATGTTCCACGGCACCTCGGAGTCGGTCGCCGTCTACAGCGCGCCCAGCAAGCGCGTCGACGCGCAGGCCGTCTACACGAACAACCTCCCCTCGGGGGCGTTCCGCGGCTACGGCCTCGGGCAGGTGATCTTCGGCATCGAGTCGGCGATGGACGATCTCGCCCGCGAGCTCGGGATCGACCCGTTCGAGCTGCGGCGGATCAATGCGGTGCGCCCGGGCGAGCCGCTGGTGGTCACGCACGTCGAGGGCGACGACATCGGCTTCGCCTCCTACGGGCTCGACCAGTGCCTCGACCTCACCGAGGCGGCACTGGCCGGCGGCGGCGGCTCCCCCGCCCCCGACGGACCGGGGTGGCGGACAGGGCAGGGCACGGCACTGGCGATGATCGCCACCATCCCACCGCGGGGCCACTTCTCGGAGGCGACCGTCACCGTCGACGCCGAGGGAGTGCTGACCATCGGCGTCGGCACGGCCGAGTTCGGCAACGGGACGACCACCGTGCACACGCAGCTGGTCGCGAGCGCCTTCCGCGCCTCGGCCGACCGGGTGCGGATCCGCCAGTCCGACACGGACGCGGCCCGCTACGACACCGGAGCGTTCGGCAGCGCCGGCACGGTGGTCGCGGGCAAGGCCGTCCACTCGGCCGCGACGCGCCTCCTCGCCGAGCTGCAGGCGCTCGCCAAGCGGCTGACCGGGCACGACGAGACCTTCGAGCCCGACGACGAGGGCCTGCTCGCTCCGGACGGCACCCGGGTCGCGTTCGCCGATCTGGTCCGCGCGGCCGGCGGACCGGTCACCGCGACCGGGAGCGAGGACGGCGCTCAGCGCTCGCTCGCGTTCAACGTCCAGGGCTTCCGCGTCGCGGTGCACGAGCCGACGGGCGAGGTGCGGATCCTGCAGTCGGTCCAGGCGGCCGACGCCGGCTTCGTGATCAACCCGGCGCAGTGCCGCGGGCAGGTCGAGGGCGGAGTGGCGCAGGCGATCGGCTCGGCGCTGTACGAGGAGGTGATCCTCGACGGCGAGGGCACCGTGACCACGGCGATCCTCCGGAACTACCACATCCCGCAGATGGCGGACGTGCCCGAGACCGAGGTGCTCTTCGCGGACACCGCCGACGAGCTCGGGCCGTTCGGCGCGAAGTCGATGAGCGAGGCGCCCTACAACCCGGTCGCCCCCGCACTCGCCAACGCCGTCCGCGACGCGATCGGCGTGCGGCCGACCGAGCTGCCGCTCTCCCGCGACCGGATCTGGCGGCTCCTGCACCCGGACGCCGCCCCGGTCGCGTCCGTCGAGGCGGAGGCGCCGCCCGGTTGAACGACGACGGGCTGAGCGCCGATCGGCCGCCGCAGCTCAGACGCGCGACGCCAGCTCCGTGCTCGCCCGGGCGACCTCGCGGGCGATCGCGTCCTCGTCCGCGTTCACCAGCCGTCCCTCCCGCACCGTCGGGCGACCCTGCACCAGGAGCAGGCTCAGCGGGGGCTGCGCTCCGAGTGCGAGCGCCGCGACCGGGTCCGCGATGCCCGCGTGCTCGATCCCGTCGATCCGCCAGAGCGCGAGGTCGGCGAGCTTGCCGACCTCGATCGAGCCGATCTCGTCCTGCCGGCCGAGCACCCGGGCCCCGCCGATGGTGGCGACCGAGAGCGCCTGCCGGGCGCTCATCCGGTCGGCGCCGGCGCGCAGGCGGTTCATCAGGACCGCGGCGCGGATCTCGGAGCCGAGCTGCCCGGACTCGTTCGACGCCGCGCCGTCCACCCCGAGGCCGACCGGTGCTCCTGCCGCCAGCAGCTGCGGGATCGGCGCGATGCCCGCGGCGAGCCGGCCGTTCGAGGACGGGCAGTGCGCGACTCCGGTGCCCGTGGCCGCGAACTTCGCGATCGCGTCGGCGTCGAGGTGGACGCAGTGCGCCATCCAGACGTCATCGCCGAGCCAGCCGAGCGACTCCAGGTGGTCGGTGGGCGAGAGGCCGAACGCCTCCCGCGTGTAGGCGTCCTCCTCCACGGTCTCGGAGCCGTGGGTGTGCAGCCGGACCCCGAGCTGACGGGCGAGGACGGCCGACTCGCGCAGCAGGTCGGTGGTCACCGAGAAGGGCGAGCACGGGGCGATCGCGACCCGCACCATCGCGTCGGCGGAGGCGTCGTGGTACCGCTGGACCGCCTCTCCACTGGCCTGGAGCGCGGCCGCCGTGGTCTCGACGGCGAAGTCCGGCGGGAGGCCGCCCCGGGACTCGCCGAGGTCCATCGACCCGCGGGTCGCGTGCAGCCGGAGGCCGAGGGTGCCGGCCGCGTCGACGATGCCGCCGACGATGTCGCCGGAGCCCCGCGGGAAGACGTAGTGGTGGTCGGCGACGGTGCTGCAGCCGGACCGGGCGAGGACGCCCATCGCGCCGAGGGCGGCGGAGCGGGTCAGGTCGGCGTCGATGCGGGACCAGGCGGGGTAGAGCGCGACGAGCCAGTCGAAGAGGATCGAGTCCTGCGCCCAGCCGCGGGTGAGCCACTGGTAGAGGTGGTGGTGCGTGTTGACGAGCCCGGGAGTGAGCAGGCGGCCGCGGCCGTCGACCCGCGTGAGCGCGATCGCCTCCTGCGCCGGCAGGCCCGTCGGGGACCGTCCGTCGAGGGCCCACGCCGGAGGGTCGCCGGCTCCGACGGCGACGATGCGGGAGTCGTCGACGACGACGTGGCCGACGGGGTGCTCGGTCCCGTGCGCGTCGACGGTGGCGACGTGGGCTCCGGTGAGGACGTGGCGCTGCATGCCCCGAGCATGGCAGCGCGGTGTTTCGCGGCCGTTTCCCGCCGGAGTGCGAGCAGGCCGGCGCGATCACGACGGCGCGCCGTCAAGGGAGGACGTGCGGCTCAGCGCGCCGCGTGGATCGGGCCCGAGCGCCCCGCGAGCGGCTCCCCGGACGTCCCCGTGCGCGCGGCGAGGACCTCCGCGAGGATCGACACGGCCGTCTCCTCCGGCGTCGACGCGCCGATGTCCAGGCCGATCGGCGAGTGCAGGCGGGCGAGCGCCTCCTCCGTCACTCCCGCCTCGCGCAGCAGCCGCAGCCGCCGCTCGTGGGTGCGCCGCGATCCCATCGCGCCGACGTAGACGACCGGGAGCGCGAGCGCGGTCTCGAGCAGCGGGATGTCGAACTTCTCGTCGTGCGTGAGCACCGCGATCACGGTGCGCGAGTCGACCTCGGCGCGGGCGAGGTGGTCTGACGGCCACTCGACCACGACCTCGTCGGCGCCGGGGAAGCGCTCGGCGGTCGCGAACACCGGACGCGCGTCGCAGACGGTCACGCGGTAGCCGAGCAGGGATCCGGCGGAGCAGAGCGCGGCGGAGAAGTCGACGGCGCCGTAGATCAGCAGGCGCGGCCGCTCGGCGTGCACGATGTAGGCGATCTCGAGCTCGGCGCTCCGGCAGGCGGTCTCGACCGTGGCCGAGCGGCCGGAGGCCAGGCGCGCCTCGCGCTCGGCGAGGATGCGGCGGGCGGTGTCCTCGTCCAGGTGCGGGCCGACGACGTCCTGGAGGCGCGTCGCTCCGGTGAGGACGAGGCCGATCAGCTCCTCCGGGCCGCCGACGACGATCGCCAGCGCGGCCGAGCGGCCGGCGCGGGCGGCGCGCAGCTCGGCGAGGACCGCGGTGGAGCCGGAGTCGACGACCTGGCCGAACACGCGCAGCTGCCCCCCGCAGGACAGGCCCGCGGCGAAGGCCGCCTCGTCGTCGAAGCCGAAGTGCTCGGACGCGCTGCCCGAGGTGCCGAGCACCTCCTGGGCCAGCGCGTACGCCTGCGCCTCGACGCAGCCGCCGGAGATCGAGCCGATCGCGCGCCCCTCCGCGTCCACCGCCATCGAGGACCCGAGAGCGCGGGGAGCCGAGCCGAAGACGTGCGTGACCGTGACGACCGCGACGCTCCCGCCCGCCTCGACGCGCTCGAGCAGGGGGTCGGCGATGTCGAGCACGACGGCCTCCTCTTCTCGGACGGGAGGCGACGGCGCCGGGGCTGCGGGGAGGCCGGGCGGAGCCGCCGACGGGCGCTCACACGCAGGAAACATGCCGAGTATAGGGTCGATCCATGCCTGACGACGCTCCCTTCCTCGACCTCGTGATCCGCGCCTCCGACGTGCTGACCGAGAACGGCCGGCGTCCGGCCAGCATCGCGATCGCCGAGGGCCTGATCGTCGCGGTCGGCGAGCGGGACGCCCCCTGGCGGACCACGGAGGAGATCGTCCTCCCCGAGGGCCAGGTCCTGATCCCGGGGATCGTCGACACCCACGTGCACGTCAACGAGCCGGGCCGCACGGAGTGGGAGGGCTTCGCCTCCGCCACCCGCGCGGCCGCCGCCGGGGGCGTCACCACGATCATCGACATGCCGCTGAACTCGATCCCGCCGACCACCACGGTGGCGGGGCTCGAGGCCAAGCGCGCGGCCGCCGGGCCGCAGGCGCAGGTGGACGTCGGCTTCTGGGGCGGGGCGATCCCCTCGAACCTCGGCACGCTGCGCGAGCTCCACGACGCGGGCGTCTTCGGCTTCAAGTGCTTCCTCTCGCCGAGCGGCGTGGACGAGTTCCCGCACCTGAGCCGGGAGCAGCTCGTCGAGGCGATGCGCGAGATCGCCGCCTTCGACGGACTGCTGATCGTGCACGCCGAGGACCCGGCCGAACTGGAGGCGAGCGCGCTGGAGCCCGGCGCCTCCTACGGCGCGTTCGTCGACTCCCGCCCGCCCGCCTCCGAGCGCAGCGCGATCCTGCACGTGATCGAGGCCGTCCGCGAGACCGGCTGCCGCGCGCACATCCTGCACCTCTCCTCCGCCGACGCGCTGCCGCTCCTGCGCGAGGCCAAGGCCGAGGGGCTGCCGATCACCGCCGAGACCTGCCCGCACTACCTCACCTTCGACGCCGGCTCGATCCCCGACGGCGGCACGCAGTTCAAGTGCTGCCCGCCGATCCGCGACGAGCGCAACCGCGAGCTGCTCTGGAAGGGGCTGCTCGACGGGACGATCGACATCATCGCCTCGGACCACTCCCCCGCCACCGCCGAGCTGAAGCTCCCCGCCGGCGGCGACTTCGGCGTCGCCTGGGGCGGGATCTCGGGACTCGAGCTGAGCTTCCGCGCGGTCTGGACCGGGGCCCGCGAGCGGGGCATCCCGCTCGAGCAGGTCGTCGCCTGGATGTCCACGGCGACCGCCGCGTTCGCCGGGCTCGGCCAGAAGGGCCTGCTGCACGCGGGGTCCGACGCCGACCTGGTCGCGTTCGACCCGGAGGCGCAGTGGCGCGTGGACGTCGACGCCCTCTCGCACCGGAACCCCGTCTCGGCCTACGAGGGCCGCGTCCTCCGCGGCGCCGTCGCCGCCACCTGGGTGGGCGGCCGCCGAGTCACCGCCGCGACGGTCCCGCCCGCCGGGCGCCTCCTCACCCGCCCCTGACCTCGACCCGCCGATCCCCCGCCTCCCTGACGACACCTCGGGGAGCTCGACCGCTCACGCCGAGCGCCGCCGTGTCATCGGCAGGTTTCGAGCGTGTGAACGGAGGCGGGTCGGAGCCGCGGAGCGGGCGGATCGCACAAGACTCGGAGTCCCGGCGGCGGCTCCTCGGGATGCTCCGCCGGTGCGCGGAGCCCCCGCCAGGCGCGAGGCTGGCAGACGGGCTCGCAGGAGCCGCGAGCAGGACGGGCACCACCGCGTGACCGGGCCCGGCCGAATGGAACGGACAGGAGCGGACATGTCGATCATCCTCGGGGACCACCAGTACGGGAAGGCCGAGAACCGCGTCGTGCGGATCTACCGCGAGACCCCGCGGCACGAGATCCACGACGTCAACGTCTCCACGGCCCTCCGCGGCGACTTCGAGGCCGCGCACCGAGAGGGCGACCAGTCGGCCGTCCTGCCCACGGACACGCAGAAGCAGACGGCGTACGCCTTCGCCAAGGAGAAGGGCCTGCGCTCGATCGAGCCCTACGGCCTCGAGCTGGCCCGCCACTTCGTCGACGGCTACGAGCCCGTCCACGGCGCCCGCATCGAGATCGAGGAGTTCGCCTGGGAGCGCGTGCTGGTGGACGGGCGCGAGCACGACCACACCTGGGTCCGGAAGGGCCAGGAGACGCGGATCGCGTCGGTCACGGTCGAGGGCTCGGGCGACGAGCGGCGGATCTGGATCACCGGCGGCTTCAAGGACCTCACGATCCTGAAGTCCACGGGGAGCGAGTTCCACGGCTTCCTCACCGACCCGTACACGGTCCTGCAGCCGACGAACGACCGGGTGATGGCGACCTCGCTGGTCGCGAAGTGGCGCTTCGCCATGAGCGAGGACGAGATCGCGGCGATGGACTGGGAGGCGGTCTACGCGGGCGTCAAGGCGCTCATGACGAGCCGCTTCGCGACCGTGCACTCCCTCGCCCTCCAGCAGACGCTCTTCGAGATGGGGAAGGCGGTCCTGGAGGAGTACCCGCAGATCGTCGAGATCCGTCTCTCCGCGCCGAACAAGCACCACTTCGTCTACGACCTGTCGCCCTTCGGCGTCGAGAACGACAACGAGGTCTTCCACGCCGCCGACCGCCCCTACGGGCTGATCCAGGCGAGCGTCACCCGCGACGACGCGCCGCCCGCGGGATCAGCCTGGACCGCCTACACGGGCCTGGTGTGACCGGCGCCGGGGGCGTCCACCGGGGGCACGTGCTGCACGTCGCCGGGGGTGCGACGCTCACGACCGCGCGGGAGTCGCTGGTGTCGATCCCGGACGGCGCTCTCGCCGTGGACGAGGACGGCACGATCGCCTGGGTCGGTCCGTACCGCGAGCTGCCGGACCGCTTCGCGCTCCTGCCGGTCTCCGGCGACGCCGCGTCGATCCTGCTGCCCGGCTTCGTCGACGCGCACGTGCACTTCCCCCAGACGTTCTCGACCGACGGCTTCGGCGGCGGCCAGCTGCTCGAGTGGCTCGACCGGACGGTGTTCCCCGCGGAGGCGCGGCTCGCCGACCCGGAGTTCGCCGACGTCGTCGCGCGCGCCTTCACCCGGCGGCGGGTGGCCGCGGGCACGACCGCCGCGATGGTCTTCGGCTCCGCGTTCCCGGCCGCGCAGGACGCCCTCTTCGAGCGCAGCCGCGAGGCGGGGCTGCGGATCGTGTCGGGGCGCGGCATCCAGACCACGGGCCCGGCCTCGGCGGCTCCCCTGATCACCTCCGAGGAGGAGGCGCTGACGCTCGCGTCGGAGGAGATCGACCGCTGGCACGGGAGGGACCCGCTCCTGCAGGTCGCGCTCGTCCCGCGGTTCTCGCTGTCCGTCACTCCCCGGACCCTCGGAGCGCTCGGCGACCTCTACGACGACGTCCGCGGACGCGGCGTCTACGTGCACAGCCACCTCAACGAGAACGACCGGCCCGGCGACGGCGAGATCGCCGCCGTGCTCGGCGCGTACGGCACCCGCAGCTACCTCGACACCTACGACGGGCTCTTCCTCCCCGGCTCCGCGCGCGGAGGCTCCTCCCTCCTCGGGCCGCGCACGATCCTCGCCCACGCCGTGCACTGCCAGGACGCGGAGCTGCACCGGATGGAGGAGACCGGCACCTCGATCGCCCACTGCCCGACCTCGCAGCAGTTCCTCGGCTCCGGCACCATGCCCTGGCGCCGGACCGTCGCCTCGGGGGTCACCGTCGCCCTCGGTTCGGACGTGGGCGCGGGCGACGAGTGGCTGCTGGCGCGAGTGGCGAACGACGCCTTCAAGGTGCACCTCTCGGAGCCCGGCGACGCGGCCGTCGCCCTGCATCCGGCCGAGCTCCTGTTCACGGCGACGCTCGCCGGCGCGCGGGCGCTCGACCAGGAGGAGCGGTTCGGCAGCCTCGACCCCGGGAAGGACGCGGACTTCCTCCGCATCGAGCCCGACCGGTGGGAGCCGCTCGCCGACGTCCTCGCCCACGGGATCCGCGCGGACGACGAGGAGGAGGCGACGGCCCAGCTGCTCTTCGCCCTGCTGATGACCCTGCGCGAGCCGGCGATCGCCGCGGTGCACGTCCGGGGCAGGCGGATCGTGGCTCCGGAGTGACGGGGCCGGCCCGGGAAGCGCGGTGCGGACCGCGCGCACCCGGCCGTCAGCGCAGGCGCAGCGCCAGGAACAGGTCGGCGCGGTCCGCGGTGTCCGACAGGTCGCGCTGCGTCAGCTCCTCCACCCTCGCGATGCGGTACCGCACCGTGTTCAGGTGCAGGTGCGTCTGCTCCGCCGTGCGCACCCACGAGCCGCCGCAGTCGAGGAACGCCGCGAGCGTGGCGACCAGCTGCGAGCCGTAGCGCGCGTCGTGCTCGACGAGCCGCCCGAGCACCAGCTCGACGAACACTGAGCGCAGGTGGTCGGGGACCGCGCTCAGCAGCTGCACGGCGGAGGTGACCTCCCCGGAGTCGCTGACCCGCACCGGAGCGTCGTCGCCCGGAGAGCCCGGCAGCAGCATCCCGTAGCGTGCCGAGCGGAGGGCGCCGCCGAGCGCGGGCAGCGGAGTCGCGGCGCTCGTCCCGACGCGCAGCACGGCGCCCGGCCACGCGGCTCCCGCTCGTCGCAGCGCCGAGGTGACGACGGCGAGCGGATCCGCGCCGGTGGGGATCGCATCGGTCGCCTCGGTGGGCAGCACCGCCACCGCGCAGCCCTCGGCGTCGCGTCCGACCACGGCGCGGCCCAGGTGCGCGGCGGCGTCGACCAGGACACGGCGCGCCAGGTCCGGGGGCGCGTCGCCCTCGAACTCGGCGGCGACCACGGCGCACCGCCCGGCGCCGCCGAGTCCGAGCTGCCGCAGGTACACCGCGGCCTCGGGCTGCTCGCTGTCCTCCTCCACGAGCTCGAGCAGGCGGTCGGCGAGAGCGGAGTCGGCCGAGAGCGCCGCCTCCCGCTGCAGCCGGTAGACCCCCACGACTCCGGCGAGCTCGGTCACGGCGTCGAGTACTGCGGCGGGCCAGTCGTTCCAGTCGCCCCCGACGACGACCAGCCAGGAGGTGGCGCGGTGCTCGCCCGCGCCTGCGACGGTGAGGACCGACAGGGCGCCGCCGCGGGCGTCCGCGACCACGACCGGGCTGCGCCGGGCCGTGAGCGCCGCGTGCACGACCCGCTCGATCTCCCCCAGCCCCAGGGGCGAGGCGGAGGCCGCGGTCCGGCCGGTCGCGGTCAGCACCGACACGGGGAGTCCGAGCTCGCGCGAGGTGCGCGTGACGAGCTCGTCGAGCTGCTGCCCCCGGTAGACCTCGGTCAGCAGCTCCCGCTGGCGGGCGAGGGCGGCCGTCAGCCGGGCCACGCGGTCGCCGGCGAGGGGCTGCTGGGCTTCGTGCCGGACGACCTCGTCGTCGCCTGCCGCGAGCACGACGTCCCGCTGATCGCCGTGCCGGCCGATGTGTCGT
>NZ_PSVX01000086.1:0-11676 GCF_002932695.1 Rathayibacter sp. AY1D2
TCGCGCAGCTCCCGCACCGGCAGCGCGGGCAGGCGGCGCAGCTCGCTCCGGAGCTGGCGGTAGCCGCGCCCGCCCTCCCCGCCGCTCAGTACTCGATGCGCCCGCGCCGGTCGTGGAACTCGCCCGTCGGCCCGTCGGAGCCGAGCAGGGCGAGCGCGACGGTCGCGTCCGTGCCCTCGGTGACGGTCTGGTGCCCGCCGTGCCCGTTGAAGTCGGTCGCGGTGTAGCCGGGGTCGCTCGCGTTGATCCGCATCGCCGGCAGGTTCTTCGCGTACTGCACGGTGAGCGCGACGACCGCCGCCTTCGATGCCGCGTACGGGATCGCGGTGACGGGGAACTCGTCGTGGCCCTCGGTGCTCAGCCAGCGCGGCCAGCCGACTCCGGACGCCACGTTCACGACGACCGGGGCCGCGGAGGCCCGCAGCAGCGGGAGCGCGGCCTGTGTGACGCGGACGATGCCGACGACGTTCGTCTCGAGGACGCCCGCCATCGCCTCCGGGGTGAGGTCGTCGACGCCGAACGAGGTGCCGAGCACGCCGGCGTTGTTGACGAGCACGTCGAGCCCGGGCAGGGAGGCGATCGCGGAGTCGACGCTCGCCTGATCGGTGACGTCGAGGCGGACGGGGTGGGCGCCGAGCGCGCGGGCGGCGTCGCCGTCGGCGGTGTCGCGCATGCCGGCGTAGACGGTGTGGCCCGCCTCGAGGAGTCGGCGGGCGGTCTCGAGGCCGAGGGAGCGGTTCGCTCCGGTGATGAGTGTCGTGGTCATGCGCCCATCCTGCGCGGGTGGTCAGGCCTCGGCCAGGCCGCGCTCGACGGGGGGACCGGCAGTACCTGGCTCGGCGACGGCGGGCGGAGGAGGATGGGCGGCATGGAGGAGTTCGCCACGGTGCTGCGCTCGTGGCGCGACCGCATCCGTCCCGCCGACGTCGGCCTGCCCGCGGGCTCGAGCCGCCGCGCCACGGGCCTGCGCCGCGAGGAGCTGGCGGCGCTCTCGGGCGTGAGCGTCGACTACCTCGTGCGGCTCGAGCAGGGACGCGCACGGAACCCGTCGCCGTCGATGCTCCGCTCTCTCGCGGTGGCGCTCCGGCTCACGGACAGCGAGCGCGACCACCTCTAACGGGTCGCCGGCGCCGCCGTCCCCTCGCCGGGCGTCGTGCCGCAGCACGTGAGCCCGGGCGTGCAGCGGATCGTCGACCGCCTGGGCGACGTGCCGCTCGCGGTGTTCACGGCGGCCCACGACATCCTGCTGTGGAACCCGCTCTGGGCCGCCTTGAACGGCGACCCCTCGGTGTACACCGGGCTGGAGCGGAACCTCGTCTGGCGGCACTTCACCTCCGGACACGCGGGCACCGAGTTCGACGCGCAGCACGAGGAGGACTTCGCGAGCGACCTCGCGGCCGACCTGCGCACGGCGACCGGGCGCTACCCGCGCGATCCGGCGCTCGCCGCCCTCGTCGCCCGGCTGCGGGAGGAGTCGCCCGAGTTCGAGCGGCGCTGGGCGGAGGCGCTCATCGCCGAGCACCGCGCGAGCCGGAAGACAGTGACGCGGACGCCCGTCGGACCGATCACGATCGACTGCGACGTGCTCACGGCTCCGGGCACCGACCTGCGGATCGTCGTCTACACGGTGGCGCCGGGCAGCGAGGACGAGGCGCGGCTCGACCTGCTGCGGGTGACGGGGCTGCAGGCGCTGAGCACGGCGCCGGCGTGAAGCGGACGGGCGCGGCTGGGGCGCGCACAGCGGAGCGGGGCGCTGGCTGAACCGGGCTGAGCTGAGTCGAGCGGGCTGAGCCGAGCCACCGGGCGGCGCAAGCCGGGCTCGTCCCACGGCGGGCGGGGCAGGCCGGGCTCGTCCCACGGCGGGCGGGACCGGCTCGGCGCGGCCGACGGCGCAACCTGCCGATGCGGGCGAGCGGCGGCGAGTGACGGCCGAGGTGGACGGCGAGACGCGTCCGCGGCGCCGACGTCCGCGTCCCCGGATCGCCCGCCACCCCCCGCTCAGAACGCGCAGTACGCGGTGATGAACGCGTAGAGCTCGCCCTTCTGCTCGAGGGTCGCGGCGACGACGACGGTGCCCTGCCGGCCCGCGGTCTCGACGGTGACCGGCAGGCGCGTGCCGACCTTGTCCTCGGCGAGCGCGTGGGTGTCACAGCGGGTGGGGACGGCGTCCAGGACCACGGAGTCGAGGGTCCCGGCGGGCACGGAGCGGTCGAGGGTCCAGGCGTCGGCGGCGTCGGGCGGCTGCAGCAGGATCGTGGCGTCGACGCTGCGGAGCACGAGGGGGGTGCCCCGGACGTCGGCGGTGATGGTGAGGCGCGCCGGCTCGTGCGCGGCGCCTCCGGACGTGTCGATCCGCAGGGCGAGGTCGGCGTCGACGGTGCGGGCGAAGCAGCCGGACCGGGCGAGAGCGTCGACGAACGAGAACGGGTCGTCGGCGGGGTACGCGTGCTCGCCGTGGCCGTCGATGGCGAGGACGACCTCGAGCGCAGCGGGCGCTTCCGCGACCGGGCAGGCGGGCTCGGGCAAATCGACGCGGAGGTCGCGCGAGGTCCCGTCGGGGACGCCCGTGCCGCCGGTCCAGGTGAGCGGGACGGCGAGGCGCGGGTCCACGAGGCGGGCCGCGGTGACCTCGATCGGGGCGCCGCTGCCGTTGTGGACCTCGAAGGCCATGGTGCCGCCGGCGATGTCGGAGCGGTTCTGCTGGACGGAGACGGTGACCCCGGGAGCCGGGGCGGACGGGGCGGAGGAGCGGGCCGGGTCGGGGGCGGCCTGAGTCGGAGTGGCCTGAGCCGGGGTGGCGGTGGTCGGAGCCACGGCGGCCGCCTCGGTGCCGCTCGGGACGCCTGTCGCGCCTCCCGGCGCGCAGGCCGCGAGGGCGGGCAGGAGGAGCAGCGCGGCGGCGAGGGCGCGGAGGCGTCGCATCGTGCCTCCCTCCGCTCGCCGTCAGTCTGGCGCCCCGGACCCCTCTCCGCGAGCGGGCGCTCCGCCTCCCCGGCTCGATCGATGCGTCACGAACGGTCGCCACGGCGGCCGGATGACGACCGTTCGCGACGCATCGCCGGAGCGACGGGGGTGAGGACGCGGGGACGCGCACCCATCCGGGTGTGCGTCCGCTCCGAAGAAGGTCGGGGACTTCAGGAGGAGACAGATGGCACGCGGCAGATGGCACGTCGGCACGATCGTCGCGCGAGTGCGCGCATCCGCAGCGATCGGGGCCTCCGGGCTCGACGCGGTGGAGCGGGCGGAGCGCCGGGCCGAGGTCCTGCGCATCGCCGGAGGAGTCGACTCCGGCCGTCTCGGCGACGACCAGGCGATCGCGGCGTTCGGCCGGATCGTCGACGGCCTGCAGAGCGACCTGCCCGGCTCGGCGCTCGGCGTCTAGCCCGCGAGGCCGGCGTCCCGGTACCCGCCCGGAGCGGACACCCGCCGGGCCGACATCCCGAGCCTCCGCGGCGCTGAGACCCGCCGGGCGAGCGTGCCGACGGCCCACTGGGCGCGGAGACCCGGCACCCCGAGCACCCGCGCGCCGCGGAGCCCCGCTACCCCAGCGTCCCGAGCGCGATCCGCGGCAGCAGCCGCTGGATCGCGACGGCCGCCGCGCCGCGCGCCCACTCCACGAGCCCGCCGTCGTCGACGAGCAGAGCCAGGGGCGGAGCGTCCGGGTCGCGCGTGGCCGCGATCGCGGCGTCCACCACCGCGGCCTGCTCCGTGTAGAGGGCGACACCCTCCCCGGCCAGGATCACCGTGCCGGACATCGAGAGGTTGCCGATCGCGGCGATCATCGTCCCGAGCGCCGTGCCGGAGTCGGCGAGGATGCGCTCGGCACCGGGGTCGCCCGCGCGAGCGGCGGCGAAGGCCTCGGCCAGGGTCAGCTCGCGGCCGGTGGCGACGAAAAGCTGGCGGAGGAGCGAGGGCAGGCTGAGCATCGCGGTCGAGCAGCCGCGGTGGCCGGCCTCGCAGACGGGGCCGGTGGGATCCAGCGGGTAGTGGCCGCCCAGGCCGAGCCCCGCCTCCGGGGGCGCGACCACCCGGTCGTGCACCACCAGTCCGTAGCCGACGCCCGCGCCGACCGTGAGCACCGCGAAGTGCGGGATGCCGCGGCCGCGCCCGAACCAGTGCTCGGCGCCCGTGAGCGCGACCACGTCGTTCTCGAGGGCGACCGGCAGCCCGAGGGCGGCGGAGAGCGGAGCGGCGAGGTCGACGTCGCGCCAGCCGAGGAACGGCGCGCGGCTCACCCGGCCGTCGGCGGCGATGCTCCCGCCGAGCGTCACGCCCAGTCCGGCGAAGGCGGAGGGGCCGCCGAGCTCGTCGACGACCGAGACGATCGCGGCGATCACGTCGGCGGGCTCCGTGCCCGGCAGCGGGCGGACCAGCTCCCGCTCGGTGCGTGCACGCAGGTCGGTGCGGACGGCGAGGACCTCGGTGCCGGTGATCTTCACGCCCGCGAAGCTCAGCGCGTCGGCGCGGATGTCGAGCGGCCGGGCGGGGCGGCCGACTCCGGTGCTCTGCTCGGGGCCCTCGACGACCAGGCCGCCGTCGAGGAACGGGCGCGCGAGCCGGGTCAGGCTGGCGGGCGAGAGGCCGAGGCGGCGGCCGAGCTCGGCCCGCGAGACGGGACCGTGGATCAGGACCTCGCGCGCCAGGAGCTCGGAGGAGCTCCCGGAGGCGTCCTCGGCGACGATGGTGTCGGTCACGGGGCTCCTTCTTTCCGGCCTGGTAGAAAGCTACCGGCAGTGCGCCGCTCCAGGAACGGATCCGGTCACTCTCGCCGCTCTTGACACCCCTATTACTTCTGCTCTAGAAATAAGCCATGCACCGCAGCATCGCCCCCACGAACGACTCCGTGACCCTCTCCGGCCGGGAATCGCGCCTCTTCCACTTGCAGGACGGGGGCACCAGCGTCGTCGTCGACGCCCGCCTCGTCACCTTCCCCACCATCGCGCACTGGGGCGCCGCGCTCGGAGATCTTTCCGCCGCCGAACTATCCGCCCTGGCAGACGCCGCCCTCCCCCAGCGCGTCTCGGGCGGGCTCGACGCCTTCGCGCCGTTCGGCCTCGTCGCCGTCGAGGCCGACGGCTGGCAGCACGCCCCCACCTTCGAGGGCACCCACGAGCGCGCGTCCGCGTCGGAGCGGTTCGAGGTCGAGAGCATCGAGGCGCTCGGCTCCGCCCTCCGGACCGTCGCCACGGGCGCGGGCGTCCGGCTGACCGTGGACCTCGAGGTCGATGCGGCCGGCCTGCTCACCCAGCGCGCCCGGGTCGAGAACCTCGACGCCCGCCCGTTCCGCCTCGAGCGCTTCGAGCTCGGCTTCCCGCTCCCCGCGACCGCGCGCGAGATCCTCGACACCACCGGGCACCACCTCCGCGAGCGCCACCCGCAGCGCCGCCCGCTGACCATCGGCGAGCACACCCGCCGCACCCGCCGCGGCCGCCCCGGCGCCGACGCGACCCTCCTCCTCGCCGCGGGCACGCCCGGCTTCGGCTGGGAGCGCGGGCTCGTGCACGGCGTCCACCTGGGCTGGAGCGGCGACAGCTCGCTCCGCGCCGAGCGCACCGTCGAGGGCGTCTCGCTCCTCGCGGCCGGCGAGCTGCTGCGGCCCGCCGAGATCGAGCTCGCGCAGGGCGAGAGCTACGAGACCCCGGTCGCCTACGGCTCCTGGGGCGACGGGCTCAGCGCTCTGCAGGCCCGGTTCCACGCGTCGCTCCGCGCCCGCCCGCAGCACCCCGTCGCTCCGAGGCCCGTCACCCTGAACACCTGGGAGGCCGTCTACTTCGACCACGACCTCGCTCGCCTCACCGCCCTCGCCGAGCGGGCCGCGCGGATCGGGGTCGAGCGCTTCGTGCTCGACGACGGCTGGTTCCTCGGCCGCCGCGACGACACCGCGGCGCTCGGCGACTGGACCGTCGACCCTTCGGTCTGGCCGGAGGGCCTCACTCCGCTGACGGACGTCGTCACCGGCCTGGGCATGCAGTTCGGCCTCTGGGTGGAGCCCGAGATGATCAGCCCCGACTCCGACCTGGCCCGCGCGCATCCGGAGTGGATCCTCGGCCCGGCCGGCCACCTCCCGGCCTCGGGGCGGCAGCAGCAGGTGCTCGACCTCTCGCAGCGCGGCGCGTTCGAGCACGTGCTCGACGCCCTCGACGCGCTGCTGATCGAGTATCCGATCGCGTACCTCAAGTGGGACCACAACCGCGACGTGATCGAGGCGGTCTCGCCCGCCACCGGTCGCTCCGCCGTCCACGAGAACGTGCTCGCGCTCTACCGCCTGCTCGACGAGCTGCGCTCCCGGCATCCCGGCGTCGAGATCGAGTCGTGCGCCTCCGGGGGCGCCCGCGTCGACCTCGGGATCCTCGCCCGCACCGATCGCATCTGGACGAGCGACTGCATCGACCCGCTCGAGCGGCAGACCATCCAGCCCTTCACCCAGCTGGTGGTGCCGCCCGAGCTGATGGGGCAGCACATCGGAGGGCCGCGGTCGCACTCGACGCGGCGCACCCACTCGCTCGCCTTCCGCGCCGGCACCGCGCTGCCCGGCCACCTCGGCATCGAGTGGGACGTCTCGGATCTCGCCCCCGCCGTCGAGGAGGAGCTGACCGCCTGGGTCGCCTTCCACCGCGAGCACCGGGCGCTGCTGCACACCGGGACGGTCGTGCGCGCCGACCTCGCCGACGACGCCGCCTCGCTCTCCGGAGTCGTCGCCGCCGACCGCTCCGCCGCCCTCTTCACCTTCACCCAGCTGCGCACCGGCGAGACCTACCCGCCCGGACGGATCACGCTCCCGGGCCTGGACCCGGAGCGCACCTACTCCGTAGCGCTCGCCCCGGTCACGTCGCCGCTCGGCGGCCCCGGGCAGTCGCCGCTCGGCTGGGCCGAGCACGGGACCGCGCTCCGCGGCCGCGTACTGGGCACTGTCGGGCTCCAGGCCCCCGTCCTCGATCCGGAGCAGCTCATCGTGCTCGTGCTCACCGCCCTCTGACCCGCCCTCCCGACTCCGGAGCCGACCCGCTCCCCCGCCGCCGCACCTGCTCTCGCACCGCCCTCCGCGGTCGAGCGCGCCCTGAGACCTGTCCCCACGCGCAAGGAGGCGCCGCATGTCCGCTCATCCGCATCCCCCCGGGTTCTCCCGGCGGCTGTTCCTCTCGGTGCCGCTCGCCGCGGCGTCCGCCGCGGCCCTCGCCTCCTGCGCCTCCCCCGGCGCCGGCGACGGAGTGACCACGCTCGACTTCTTCCAGTTCAAGGCGGAGGCGGTGGAGGACTTCGCGCGGATCATCCGCGAGTTCGAGGCGGCCAACCCGGACATCCGGGTCATCGCCAACAACGTGCCCGACCCCGACACGGCCATCCGCACTCTGCTCGTCAAGGACAAGGTGCCGGACGTGCTGACCCTGAACGGCAGCGGCTACTACGCCGACCTCGCGAAGGCCGGCGTGTTCCACGACTTCACCGGCGACGAGCTGGTCGAGCGGGTGAACCCGGCGGCCCTCGACATCCTCGCCGCCCTCGGCAGCTTCGAGGGGAAGGAGGTGAACGCGCTCGCCTTCGCGAACAACGCGGACGGGATCCTCTACAACCGCACGATCTTCGCCGAGAACGGGATCGAGGTGCCGACCACCTGGGACGAGCTGATCGCCGTCTGCGAGACGCTCACCGCCGCCGGGATCACTCCCTTCTACGGCGCCCTGCTCGACAACTGGACCGGCGCCCCCGCCTTCAACGCGCTCGGCGGGCAGCTGCAGCCGGACGGCTTCTTCGACGCGATGCGCGAGGAGGGAGCGGCGCTCGGCCCCGACTCCCCCGTCTCGTTCTCGAAGGACTACGCGACGACGATGGAGCGGCTCGGGCAGCTCTTCTCGTACACGCAGGAGGGCTCGTTCGGCCGCGGCTACGACGACGGCAACCAGGCCTTCGCCGCGGGCGAGGCGGCCATGTACCCGCAGGGCATCTGGGCGATCAACCCGGTGCGCACGAACAACCCCGACATCGATCTCGGCGTCTTCCCCTACCCGGTGCTCGAAGACCCCGCGGACACGCGGGTCACCTCGGGCGTCGACGTGGCCGTCGCCATCGGCCGCGGCACTCCGAAGCTCGACGCGGCCCGCCGCTTCGTCGGCTTCCTGCTGACCCCCGGAGTCGTCGAGCCGTACGTTGAGAGCCAGGCCGCCTTCTCGCCGCTGGTCGGCGCCGCACCCAACTCGGACCCCACGCTGGCCGAGCTGCAGCCCTACTTCGAGCAGGGACGGCTGATCGGCTTCGTCGACCACCAGATCCCCGCGAGCATCCCGCTCAACCCCACGCTCCAGGCGTTCCTCGCCAGCGGGGACGCCGACGCGGCGCTCCGGACCCTCGACAGTGAGTGGCGCAAAGTCGCGGCACGCACGACCAGGAAGTGACCCCATGACCACGACCACGACGGCCGCCGCGCAGGCGGTGGCGACCACTCCTCCGCCGCCCGCGCGCCGCAAGCGCACCATCGGGCGCACCTCGAAGACCTTCTACTGGATGACGGTCCCCGCCGTCCTGCTCTTCTTCGTGCTCCACACGGTCCCGGTCCTCACCGGAATCTTCTTCAGCTTCACGGACTACGCGGGCTACGGCTCCTGGGACCTGATCGGCGCCTCGAACTACCTCGCGCTCCTCCAGGACGACCGCGTCTGGAAGGCCTACGGGTTCACCTTCGGCTTCGCGATCGTGGCGACCGTGCTGGTGAACGTGATCTCGCTCGCCATCGCCGTCGCCCTCAACGCGCGGATCAAGTTCCAGACGGCGTTCCGCGGGATCTACTTCATCCCCTACGTGCTCTCGACCCTGGTCATCGGCTACGTGTTCCAGTACCTCTTCGCGAACTCGCTGCCGCAGATCCTCGGCGCGATCCCGGTGATCGGCGAGAACATCCTCGCGAACGCCGACTGGGCGTGGGTGGCGATCGTGGTGCTGGCGGTCTGGCAGGCCTCGGCCTTCTCGATCATCATCTACCTCGCCGGACTCCAGACCATCCCGGGCGAGCTCTACGAGGCGACCTCGCTCGACGGAGCGGGGAGGTGGCGGCAGTTCACCTCGATCACGTTCCCGCTGATCGCCTCCTTCTTCACGATCAACATGGTCATCTCGATGAAGAACTTCCTCCAGGTGTTCGACCACATCATCGCCCTCACCAACGGCGGTCCCGGCACCTCGACGGAGTCGATCACGCTGCTGATCTACCGCGGCGGCTTCCAGGGCGGCGAGTACGCCTATCAGACGGCCAACGCCGTCCTCTACTTCCTCATCATCATCGTGGTCTCGCTGATCCAGTTCCGAGTCCTCAGCCGCAGAGAGGCGTCGTTCTGATGACATCGACCATCACCCCCACGACCGCGATCGCCCTCGGCGAGCCCGAGGGGCGGCGCCGGCCCTCCCGCGACACCTACCGGATCAACTGGTGGGCGACCTCGCTCATCGCGGTCTGCTCGCTGACGATCCTCCTGCCGCTCTACTTCGCCGTCGTGACCGCGCTGAAGACGCCCGACCAGCTCGGCGGCACAGGGTTCGAGCTGCCGACCTCGATCTCGTGGGGCAACTTCGCCGAGGCGTGGACGGCGACCCGCTTCCCCCAGGCCTTCGTGAACACCGCGCTGATCACGGTCGGAGCCGTCGTGCTGACGCTGTTCTCGAACTCGATGGTCGCCTACGCGGTCGCCCGGAACATGCACAGGCCGTTCTTCAAGGGCGTCTACTTCTACCTGCTCGCCGCGGTCTTCGTGCCGTTCCCGATCATCATGCTGCCGGTGGTGAAGGAGACGGCCCTGCTGGGCCTGGACAACCAGGCCGGGCTGATCCTGCTCTACGCCGTGTTCGGGCTCTCGATCAACACATTCATCTACACGGCCTTCATCCGCTCGATCCCCATCGAGCTCGAGGAGGCGGCGCGCACCGACGGCGCCTCGACCTGGCGGACCTACTGGCAGGTGATCTTCCCGCTGCTCGGCCCGATGAACGCGACCGTCGGGATCCTGACCTGCGTGTGGGCGTGGAACGACTTCATCCTGCCGCTCGTGGTGCTCTCGGAACCGTCCGCCCGCACCCTGCCGCTGGCCGAGTACGTCTTCCAGGGGCAGTTCAACACGAACTACACCGTCGCCTTCGCGTCCTACCTGATGGCGATGGCTCCGCTGCTGATCGTGTACCTCTTCGCGCAGCGCTGGGTGGTCAGCGGAGTGATGCGCGGGTCGATCAAGTAGCGGTCGCGGCGAGCGCCGCCTCGAGCAGGTCCGTGAGCACGGTGCCTCGCGAGCCCGCGTCCTCCGGGTGCCACTGCACGCACCAGAGCGGCGCGGACTCGTGCTCAAGGGCCTCGACGGTGCCGTCGTCGGCGCGGCCGACCACGACGAGGCCCTCGCCGGGACGGTCGACAGCCTGGTGGTGGGAGCTGCGGACGTCGAGCTCGGCGGCGCCGAGGATGCGAGCGAGGGCGCTGCCCGGCTCGAGCGCCACGCGGTGGTCGACCATCCCCGACAGGTGCTCGCCGGGGACCGACCGGCCGACGTGACCGGCGCCGGGCAGGTGCTGCACGAGGTCGCCGCCGAGAGCGACGTTGACCAGCTGCATCCCGCGGCAGATCCCGACCAGCGGGGTCCGCGTCTCGACGGCACGGCGGACGAGCGCGATCTGCGCGCGGTCGGCCGCGGGGAAGGACTGGCCTCGGTGCGGGTCGTCGGGCCGGCCGCCGTAGAGGGACGGGTCGACGTCCTCCCCTCCGGTGACCACGACGGCGTCGGCGGCGGCGAGCCGACGCTCGAGCTCGGCGGCGCCGGCCTGCTCGGCAGGGACGCGGTCGACCACGAAGCCCGCGGCGGTGGCGGCCGAGACGACGCTCGCGGTCAGCAGCTGCAGCTCGATCTCGAACTCGGGATCCTCGCGGCCGCCGTCGGCGACGTCGACGACGAGCAGGACGGGGCGATCGGAGGCCATGCGGACATCGTGCCACCCGGCCGGCTCCGGCAGAACGTCGGCGGAGAGCAGTGCCCCTCGGTCGAGAGGCGCGGAACCGCGCGTCCGGCCGGCGTTCTGCGCGAGCCCGCAGACCTCTCCCGGGGTCTGGTCAGGATCCGGCCCCGCGATCTAGGATGTTCACGTTCACATACCGTGCGAAGACGCACACCTCCGCGGCCCTGCGGATCGTGCCTCGACGCCGCACCCGATCACGAGGGCCATCTGCATGAGACGATCACGATCGGCGGTGAGGACCGCTCTGGCGGTCGCGACCGTCGCCGCCACGGCGCTGCTCGGCGCCACGGTCCCCAGCTCCGCCTTCGGAGCCACCGAGACCCCGCTCCTCCACTACACGTTCGACACCGCCCCCACCGGCACCACGGTCGCCGACACCAGCGGCAACGGCTACAGCGCGACGCTGCGCGGCTCCGGAGCCCAGTTCCGCAACGGGCTCATCAGCCTCCCCGGCGGATCCGCCGCGGCCGCCCCCTACCTCGAGATCCCCACCGCCGGCCTCGTCGGCAAGAAGGACCTGACCTTCTCCACCTGGCTCGCCCACAAGGGCGGCACCGGCAACGTCGCCGCCGCGTTCGTCGGAGCGCCCGTCGCCTCCGGCGCCGATCTCGGTGTTGTAGGGAGCGCCCGCGTTGACCGAGTTGGTGACGACCGACTTGGTGTAGCCGGAGAGGTTGCTCGGGTTGAGCAGCC
>NZ_PSVX01000087.1:0-11561 GCF_002932695.1 Rathayibacter sp. AY1D2
GAGCACGGCCTCCAGCTCGTCCACGGCGAAGTCGATCTCGGCGGCGGTGACCACGAGCGGCGGCGCCAGGCGGATCGTCGAGCCGTGGGTGTCCTTGGCCAGCACTCCGCGGGCCATCAGGGCCTCGCAGACGGCGCGGCCCGAGGCGAGCCCCGGGTCGATGTCGATGCCGGCCCAGAGTCCGGCGCCGCGGACGGCGACCACTCCGCGGCCGATCAGCGCCTCGAGGCGGGCGTGCAACTGCGCGCCGCGCTCGCGGGCGAGCGCCTGGTACTCGCCGGTCGCGAGCATCTCGACGACTGCGAGGCCGACGGCCGCGGCGAGCGGGTTGCCGCCGAAGGTGGAGCCGTGCTGGCCCGGCTGCAGGACGCCGAGCACGTCGGCGTCCGCGACCACGGCCGAGACGGGGACGATGCCGCCGCCGAGCGCCTTGCCGAGCAGGTAGACGTCGGGGACGACTCCGACCAGGTCGCAGGCGAAGGTGGCGCCGGTGCGGCCGAGGCCGGACTGGATCTCATCCGCGATGAAGAGGACGTTGCGGCGCGCGGTGATCTCGCGGACGGCCGGGAGGTAGTCGGCCGGCGGCACGACGATGCCCGCCTCGCCCTGGATCGGCTCGATCAGCACCGCCACGGTGTCGTCGTCGATCGCGGCCTCGAGGGCTTCCGCGTCGCCGAACGGGACCGTGCGGAATCCGGGCGTGAACGGAGCGAAGCCGTCGCGCGCCTCCGCGTCGTCGCTGAACGAGATGATCGTGGTCGTGCGGCCGTGGAAGTTGCCCGCCGCGACGATGATGTTCGCCCGGCCCGGAGCGACGCCCTTGACCCGGTAGCCCCAGGCGCGGGCGACCTTGATGCCCGACTCGACCGCCTCCGCGCCCGTGTTCATCGGCAGGACCATGTCCTTGCCGGCGAGCGCGGCGAGCGCCGTGACGAACGGGCCGAGGCGGTCGTTGTGGAACGCGCGGCTGGTCAGGGTGACGCGGCCGAGCTGCTCGCGGGCCGCCTCCAGCAGCACCGGGTGCGAGTGGCCGAAGTTCACGGCGGAGTAGGCGGCGAGGCAGTCGAGGTAGCGGACGCCCTCGACGTCGGTGATCCAGGCGCCGTCGCCGGTGGCCGCGACGACGGGCAGCGGGTGGTAGTTGTGGGCGGCGTGCTCCTCCTCCGCGGCGATGAGGGCGGCGGAGCGGGCGGTGTCGGTGTCGGTGATGCTCATGTCGTTCCTCCTGAGGGGACGATCGACTCTCCAGGAGTCGTCGCACTCGGCGTCGAGCGCGACGGATCGTGGACAGTGGAGGGTGGGTCGGCGCTGCTGGTCGCCGACCACGGGGAGTGGGTCAGCGGCGCAGCTCGAGCGTGCAGCACTTCACGCCGCCGCCGCCGAGCAGCAGCTCGGACAGGTCGACGCCGATCGGGTTGTAGCCGCGCTCGCGCAGCTGGCGCTCGAAGCCCGTCGCGCGGGAGGCGATGACGACGTTGAGGCCGTCGGAGAAGGAGTTCAGCCCGAGCACGGACGCGTCCTCCTCCGAGACGAGGATCGCGTCGGGGTAGAGCTCGCGGAGGGTGCGGTTGCCCTCCTCGCTGAACGCGCTCGGAAGGTAGGCGATGTTCGTGTCGTCGAGCACGGCGATCGCGGTGTCGAGGTGGTAGAACGACGGGTTCACGAGCTCGAGCGTGACGACCTCGCGGCCGAAGACGCGGGCGACCTCGGCGTGCGAGTCGGAGGCGGAGCGGAAGCCCGTGCCGGCGAGGATCCGCTCGCCGACGAGGAGGAAGTCGCCCTCGCCCTCGTTGACCTCCTCGGGGACGCGGACGTCGAAGCCGGCCGAGCGGAACCAGTCCATGTACGCCGGGCCCTCGGGCTGGCGCTCGGGGTAGGTGAAGGAGGCGCCGTAGGCGATGCCGTCGATCACGAATCCGCCGTTGGCCGCGTAGACCATGTCCGGCAGTCCGGCCTCGGGCTCGATCAGCTCGATGGTGAAGCCCAGATCGGCGTAGGTGTCGTAGAGGGTCTGCCACTGCCGGACGGCGAGGGAGGTGTCGGTGGGGACCTGCGGGTCCATCCACGGATTGATGCGGTAGACGACGGTGAAGTGCTCGGGACGGCACATCAGGATCGTCTTCGCGACGGGGGTTCGGGCGGGTGCCTCGGCGAGCACGGCGGTATCGGTCATTCGAGTCCTCCTGCGAAAGGATGCGGATGAGCGGACCGGGTCCAGTGGCTCCGTGCCCCGCGCAGGACGCAACGGGATGGAGCACGCTCGCGCCCAGTCTTGCACGCGCCGATCGTGCGGTTCTCGCCGTGGGGCGCACGGAACGCGCGTGAACAGTGGGGGCGGCGCGGGAAAACGCCGCCGGTCTTCCGCAGGGCGCTGTGATGCCGCCGCGACTCTCGCCTTGAGGCGGCTTTCGGAGGGACGACGTTGCGCCTCTCGGCGAGAAGGCCTTATCCCTCTCTCTTGTCATCGCGCTGATGACATCTGTGGAATCCGCCGAATTCGCCCTGAATGGGGGACTTAGGGCAGCGATAAGCGGCATGGGACGATCCCTCCGGCCCGACAGTCGTCGGCCTTCTCGCTCCGACGAATCCGGATGCCCTCCTCCATGCGAACGAAGACCCTCAGCGCCTCCCTTTTCCTCGCCCTGCTCCTCTCCCTCTTCGTCGCGACCCCGGCCCAGGCCGCAGGATCGCCGGCCGCGCCGACGAACGTCGTCGCTTCTGACAACAGCTGCACGGACGCCGTCACCATCTCGTGGACGGCACCCGCGCAGAAGGTCGCCGGCTATCGCGTGCACATCTACATGAAGAAGGGCGACTGGTGGGACGGCGGCGGATGGAACGATTCCGTCCGGCTCTACTCCGCTTCAGGGGCCACGTCGATCACGGTGGATCTCCGCTCCGACCAGGACCCTTACTACATCGAAGTGGCGAGCGTCACCGATTTCAGCGTTCCTTTCGAGGGAGGCTCCGATGGAGTCCTGCTCGTGCCTTCCAGCACCCAGAGCACGACCGCGACCACGGCACTCGACCATTGGTGGACTGCGCCGGCTCCGGCTCAGGTCACAGGAGAAGTGTCGGGCACCGGAACCGTCACGTGGCGATGGGCTCCGCCGACGAAGGACGGGATGCTCTGCTCTTTCGATCGCTATCACTGGTACTCCTCCGCTGAGGGCTATCCGGACTACGACGGGGACCTCGTCGACTCGCAAACGATGGAGGCCACAACTCAGATGAAGCCGGGGCAGAAGTACAACTTCTGCATCGTTGCGGAGACTTTCGCATACATGGGCGACGAGACGCCGGAGTACTCCTCCGGCGAACCAGCATGCGCAACCGCATCGTGGAGCACTTCCACCCCGATGCCGGTCACAGAACTGCGAGCGATTGCAGGTTCCGATCGGCGGGTCGTCGTGACGTGGCAGCCGCCCGTCGGGGACGGCAACTCGCCGATTCTCGGCTATCGCGTCGGCCGGTCCGGCACTGACGCGAGCGGCAGCGGACCCTGGTCGACCATTGTGAGCACCGTGCGGAGCGATTCCGCTCAGCCCTACAGCCAGACCTTCACGAATCTGAAGGCGAATACCGAGTACACCTTCTCGGTCACCGCTTTCAACAAGATCGGTCAGGGCGAGTCCGCGACGACCACGATCGTCGTCGAGCCGCACCGCGCACCTTCCGAGCCGAGCTCCGTCGTGGCGATCCCCGACAGCTCTACCCGCAGCGCGACCCTGAACTGGAAGATTCCGACCGACACCGGCGGGACCTCGATCACCGGGTATCGCGTGTCCCGCGACGGCATCGACAACAGTGGATCCGGCCCCTGGACCACTGTGGTGTCGGCGTCGAAGCTCTCGCAGACGTTCTCCAATCTGACCGTCGGTTCCGCCTACACGCTGCGGGTGAGCGCTCTGAACTCCGCCGGAGAGAGCGACGGCGTGACGAGAAGCGTCGTCATCGGCGGCACCGCTCTCACCGCCGCCACCCCGACGATCACCGGCACCGCCGCGGTCGGCTCGACGCTCACGGCGAGCGCCGGCACCTGGGGGCCCTCCCCTGTCGCCCTCGCTTACCAGTGGCTCGCGAACGGCACCGCGATCAGCGGGGCGACCGGCACCACGTACCGCCCGGTCGCAGCCGACGCGGGCAGGGTGATCACCGTCGCCGTCACGGGCTCGAAGTCGGGCTACGTCTCGACCACGCGGGTCTCCTCCGGGACCGCTGCCGTGACCGGCGGCGCGATCACCGCCGCGACGCCGACCATCAGCGGCACGGCGAAGGTCGGCTCGACCCTCACCGCGAAGCCCGGCACCTGGGGCCCCTCCCCCGTCGCCCTCGCCTACCAGTGGAAGGCGAACGGCACCGCTCTGAGCGGGGCGACGTCCGCGACGTACACGCCGACCGGCGCCACTCTCGGCAAGACGATCACCGTGACGGTCACGGGGTCGAAGTCCGGATTCACCGCCGTGACGAAGACCTCCGCGAAGACGAGCGCCGTGGTGGCGGGCATCCTCTCCGCCGCGACCCCGACGATCACCGGCACCGCGAAGGTCGGCTCCACCCTGACCGCCAAGCCGGGCACCTGGGGTCCCTCGCCGGTGGCCCTCACCTACCAGTGGAAGGCGAACGGCACCGCGATCTCCGGGGCGACCTCCGCCACCTACAAGCCGACCAGCGCCACGGTGGGGAAGAAGATCACGGTGACCGTCACCGGCAAGAAGGCCGACTACACGACGGCGACGCGCACCTCCGCCGCCACCGCAGCGGTCGTCAAGTAAGGGATCCGACCCGGGTCGCCGGGGGAGCCTGCTCGCGCGGACTCCTCCGGCGGCCCCGGGAATCCACCACCATCGTCCCCCGGACGGGGGCCCATCCCGCCGACACCCGCCCTCGCCCGGAGGCGGGCGGCGGCTAGCATTCAGACACCGTGTCCGCCGCGGCCTCCCGCGGATCCTGCCGAAAGGCCCGCCGTGCCCGCACGCCCCCTCGCCGCGATCGGCGTCTCCGCTCTCCTGCTGGCCGGCCTCGCCGCCGGTCCGGCCGTCGCCGCCCCCGATCTCCCGGGCGCGAGCGCCGCGCAGGAGGCGGCCGCCGAGGTCGTCCTCTCCGGCACCATCGCGCTCCGCGACGCCGATGAGGAGCACCCCGCCCCCGCGAACCCGTCCTTCTACGTCCAGGTCCAGAACGCCGAGGGCGACGTGGTCGCCGAGGCGGACACGGGCGCCGACTTCTCCCTCCCCGTTCCCGGCGGCGAGCCCCTCACCGTCCGCGCGAACCTGATCGGCAGCGACGACTGGTACCCGACCTGGTTCGGTGACACCCCGGTCGCCGAGGCCGCGAGGACGACCCGGGGAACCGACGAGTCCGTCGCCATCTCCCTCCTGCGCACCGCCGAGCTGTCCGGATCGATCACCGCCGACGCGGTCCCCGGCGTCTCCTCCCCCTCCTTCGACGTGCAGGCCTGGTGGGTCGACGGAGGGACGTACTCGCTCCTCGACACCGTCCCCGTCACCGGAGCCCCCGGCGCCGCCCGCGCGTGGGACACGAGCGACCTCGCCCTGCCCGCCGGCGACTACCTCCTGCGCCTCGTGGAGCCGGGGTACCCCGCCTACGACGACCAGTACTTCTCGCGCCTGGCCCGCCTCGACGAGCGCGCGGTCGTCTCCGTGCCGCCGGGCGGCCGCAGCGGCATCGACTTCTTCCCGTCCGCCTACTCCTCCGACGTCGCCCGCCTCGCCGGGACCGACCGGTACGCGACCGCCGTCGCGGTGACCGCCTCCGGATTCGCCGACGGCGCCCCCGTCGTCTACCTCGCCAGCGGAGCGAACTGGCCGGACGCGCTGAGCGCCGGCCCCGCCGCCGCGAAGCAGCGCGGCGCCCTCCTGCTCACCGACCCGAGCGTCCTGCCCGCCGTGGTGGCGGCCGAGCTGCGCCGCCTCGCCCCGCAGCGGATCGTCGTGGTCGGCAGCGCCCTCTCCGTGAGCGACTCGGTGCTCCAGCAGGTGAGGGCCCTCGGGATCCCGACCGAGCGCATCGAGGGCGTCGACCGCTACGACACCTCGCGCCGGATCGTCGAGGACGCCTTCCCGGACGGCAGCTACGAGAACGTCTTCGTCGCGACCGGCACCAACTTCCCGGACGCCCTCTCGGTCGCGCCGATCGCCGGCCGCCGCGCCGAGCCCGTCCTCCTCGTGGACGGCGCCCGATCGCGCCTCGACCAGCCGACCCGCGACACCCTCGCCGGACTCGACCCCTCCTCCGTGCAGCTGCTCGGCGGTGCGCCGTCGATCTCGACCGCCGTCGAGGCAGACCTGCGCGCCGCGAAGATCGCCGGCACCGTGTCGCGCATCGCCGGGACGGACCGCCACGACACCAGCCGACGCCTCAACGACGTCTTCCCGCCGTCCGAGCTGGGCGACACCGTCTACCTCGCGACCGCCACCGGCTTCGCCGACGCGCTGGCCGTCGGCCCGGTCGCCGCGAAGCAGGGCGCCCCGCTCTACCTCAGCGAGCCGACCTGCCTGCCGCGCAGCACCCGTGTGAAGATGCAGGGCCACGACCTCGATCAGGTGCTGCTCCTCGGCAGCCCCCTGACCCTGTCGGCGCAGGTGCGCTCGCTGTCCGCCTGCTGAGACCCGAGACGCACCGCACCAGCCCTGGAGATCCATGAGCGCCACCGCCGACCGTCCCCTCCTCGTCGGCATCGAGACCGGGGGCACGAAGGTCGTCGCGGCGGTCGCCGACGCCGCTGATCCCGAGCGGATCCTCGCGACGACGATCCTGCCGACCCGCGGGCCCGCCGAGACTCTCGCCGATCTGGCCGGCTTCGTCAGCGGCCACGGAGTCGACGGCACCGTCGCCGCGGTCGGCGTCGCCTCCTTCGGCCCGCTCGACATCGACCCCGGCTCGCCGACCTACGGACACCTCACCTCCACGCCGAAGCTCGGCTGGGAAGGCACCGACGTCCTCGGCCCGATCGGCGCGGCCGCACCGGGCGCGCGGCTCGCGCTGGTCACCGACGTCAACGGAGCCGCCCTGGGCGAGGCCCGCTGGGGCGCCGGAACCGGAGTCGACGACTTCGTCTACCTGACCGTCGGCACCGGAGTCGGCGGCGGCGTGATCGCGGGCGGACGGCTCCTCGCCGGCAGCGGCTGGCCCGAGGTCGCGCACCTTCTGCCCCGCCGCCACCCCGAGGACGGCTTCGCCGGCACCTGCCCGTTCCACGGCGACTGCCTCGAGGGCCTGGTCGCCGGTCCCGCGATCTCGGCGCGCTGGGGCGTCGACGGCTCCCGCCTCGGCCCCGAGGAGGCGGCCGCCAACCTCCGCTTCAGCTCCTACTACCTCGCGCAGCTCGTCACGACGCTCGCCTACGTCGCGGGCGTGCGGCTCGCGGTCGTCGGCGGAGGCGTGTCGAAGACGCCGGGGCTCGTCCCCGCGGTCGAGGCCGAGGTCGAGCGGCTGATGGGCGCGCCCGGAGCGACGGGGACGGGCGGCGGGCGGATCCGCATCGTGCGCCCGGCGCTCGGCGACGAGTCCGGGGTGCGCGGGGCGATCTCGCTGGCGGAGTCCCTGCTCGCCTGAGCTCTACCCTCGTCCCATGAGCGAGCGACCCGTCGACCCCTCCGCCCCCGACTCCGGTCGCGACGAGACGGTGGAGGAGCGATCCGACCGCAACTGGAACGAGATCCTGCAGGAGCTGCGGGTCGTGCAGACCGGCACGCAGATCCTGGGCGGCTTCCTGCTGACGCTGTGCTTCCAGCAGCGCTTCGCCGACCTCGCGCCGCCCGACGTGGCGCTCTACCTCGTGCTCGTCCTGCTCGCCGCGTGCGTCACGATCCTGGCGCTGGCGCCCGTCATCGCCCACCGGCTGCTGTTCCAGCGGCGGAGGAAGGCCGAGCTGGTGCGGTTCGGCAACCGGGTGGTCACGGTGTGCCTCGCGGCGGGATCGCTGCTGTTCGTCGGAGTCGTGGGCTTCGTGTTCGACGTCGTGCTGGGCGGGCCGGCAGGCCTCTGGGCGGGCGGAGGCGTGCTGCTGCTGCTCGCCGTGGTCTGGGCGACCGCGCCGGTCCTCCTGCGGAGGCGCTGAGGGCGGCGGAGTCTGCCCGCCCCTCCCCCGCGAGTCAACGGGGTACCCGGGTCCGCCGCGCTCTTCCTACCGTGGCCGCGAGGCGCGCACCGCGCCGACGCGAGAGGAGCACCATGACCGACCGGACCGAGCAGCCGCAGGAGAACCCGCAGAACCACGACCACGTCGACGACGCGGGCGTCGACAAGCCCTCGCAGGCCGAGGGCGACGACACCGAGGGATCGGCCGGCTGATCGCCGCCTCGATCCCCGTCCTCCCCGCGGTCGACAGCAGCGCGGCCGTCCTCGCCGACGGCTACTTCTTCGGGACGCGGCGCTTCGACGACGTGGGCGCGGACGCGTTCCGCACCCGGATCCTCGGACGGCCCGTGATCATGGCGCGCGGCATCGAGGCGGCGCGCTTCTTCTCCGAGGGCGGGCGCTTCGACCGCGAGAGCGCGCTGCCTGGCTCGGTGCTGCACCTCCTGCAGGACGAGGGCAGCGTGCAGACCCTCGAGGACGAGCCGCACCGGCGGCGGAAGCGCATGTTCCTGGATCTGGTGGAGACGCCCGAGCAGCGGTCGAGGCTGGTCTCGGCCTTCGCGCGGGAGTGGCAGGCGTCCGCCGCCCGGCTGACGGGCGAGCGGGTCCGCCTCCAGGACGTCGCCGCGGAAATCCTGGGCCGCGCGGTCCTGTCCTGGGCCGGCATCGAGGCCGACGAGGAGGAGGTGCTGCGGCGCACGGACGAGCTCCGGGCGATGATCGACAACGCCGGGCGCTTCGGCCCGCCCAACTGGGCCGCGCGACTCCGCCGCCGCTCGACCGAGCGGTGGGCGCGCGGCCTGATCGAGGCGATCCGGACGGCCGGACCCTCCCCGACTCCCCTGCACCGGATCGCGCACGAGAAGGAGGACGGCGGCCTCCTCCCCGTCGAGGTCGCCGCGGTGGAGCTGATCAACCTGCTGCGGCCCACGGTCGCGGTGGGGCGCTTCGTGGTGCTGGCGGCGCTCGCGCTGCACCGGCATCCGGAGTGGCGGGAGCGGCTCGCCGACCAGGAGGAGCGCGTCGCGTTCGCGAACGAGGTGCGGCGCTTCTACCCGTTCTTCCCGATGGTCGGAGGAAGGGCCCGCCGGGAGCTGGACTTCCGCGGCGAGACGCTTCCCGCGGGGCAGTGGATGCTGCTCGACCTCTACGCGACGGACCACGGCTCGCACTGGGAGGCGCCGGGCCGCTTCGATCCGGAGCGGTTCCGGTCGCCGGTCGACCGCAACGGCTTCATCGCCCAGGGCGGCGGGCACTACGGAGGCGACCACCGGTGCCCGGGCGAGCCGGCGACCGTCGACCTGCTGTCCGCGGCGCTGGAGCTCCTGGCCGCGGGGCACCCGTACGACGTCGAGGACGGGCAGGATCTGCGCGTGAGCCTGCAGAGCTTCCCGACCGGGCCGGAGGACGGCTTCGTGGTGAGGTTCCGCTAGGGGCGGGCGTGCTCGTCGGGCGAGGCGGGCGGGGAGTGCCCGAGCGGATCCGGGGAGAGCGCGCGGAACCGCGGCCTGTGGAGGAGGACCGCCCCCGCCGAGGCCGCCCGCCTCGCCCGACGAGCACGCTCGGGGGATGCAGAAGCCGAGTCAGTCCTCCGGAGCGTCGAGCTCCTCGAGCGCCCGCAGCGCCTCGCGGGCGCGCTCGAGCCGATCGGCCTCGGGCTCGTCCCACCATGCCGGTCCGCGCTCGCCCAGCCCGTGCTTGGCGAGCCCGACCCTCCTGCGCGCCAGCGCCTCCGCCTCCGCGTCCTCGTGCAGCCTGGCGGAGCGCACTCCCGAGCGCCCGCGCCCGAGGTGCGAGGTGAGGACGGCGACCACGTCCTCCGGCAGCGAGCGGTCGGTGCCCCGCCACCGGCGGCCCTTCACCACGAGCCAGCGCTCGTCGTCCTCGTCGCTCACCCCGTCACCGCCGCCTCGGGTTGAGCCGGTCACCGGTGCTCGTGAGGTCCACCTGTTCCGGCAGCCGGAGCACCTCGATCCGCCCCGCGGCGGAGAGCCGCAGCAGGTCGTCGACGAGGGCGCGCGAGCCGCCGATCAGCGTCGAGTCGAAGTCGACCTCGCTCGCGAGGTACCAGGCCCGGTCCTCCGGCCAGAGCGCGAGCGGAGTCTGCACGACGAGCCCGGAGGCGTCGGCGAAGCCCGCCGCGCGCGCCCACGCGGTGTCCTCGAGCACCCGGACGTCGAGCGAGAGCAGAGGCCCCTCCCGCCCCGGCAGCTCGACCGTCGCCGCGGCGGCGGTCTCGGGGTGCTCCCAGCCGGTCGGCCGGGTGTCGCTCATCCACTCGGGCAGCTCGTCCGAGGCGTCCGCGCGGGAGATCAGGATCCGCGACCCGCCGCTCAGCACGCCGAACCCCTCCCAGAACACGGCGAGGCAGTCCTCGGGGGTGCTCGTGTGCTCCGCGAGCACGGCGGCGACGGCCGCGAGCTCGTCGAGCGGGAGCACTCCGAGGCGGGGCTCCGCGTACTCGTCGGGATGCTCGCCGGTGAGCGAGTACCACTGCGCGAACGGATGCAGGAGCGTCCCCTCCCGCTCGGCGACCTCGCGCCACCGCCGGGGCGGGTCGTCGGAGGGGTGCAGGATCCGCACGGCCGCCTCAAACAGCGGAGGGACGATCCCCTCGAAGCGCCCGAACGCGCCGAGAGCAGCCAGCATCGGCTCCGCCCGCGCGGCGTTCCGCTCGGCACGCAGCGGCGCGTCCTGGGGTGTCGGCTCGACCATCGGCCCAGGCTAGCGCTGGACGGTCGCTCCGCTCAGGGCGGAGAGGGCCCGCTGCGGTCCCGTCTCGCGGGCGAGGCCCTCGGCGAGCGCCGCCAGCCGTTCCCGGGCGGAATCGTCGAGTGCGAGCATTCGCCGCGCAGCCTCCGCGAGCTGTCGCGCGGAGGCGGCGTTGGGGTCGAGCACGGCGGCGAACCCGGCGTCCTCGAGTGCGGCCGCCCCCGCGAACTGGTCCGTCGAGAACGGGAGGACGACGAGCGGCACGCCCGCGGTCATCGCCTCCGTGACGCTGTTGTTGCCGCCGTGGCTGACCGCGAGCGCGGCCCGGCGCAGGAGCGCGACCTGCGGCAGGAAGCCGCGGACCAGCCAGCCCTCGGGGATCTCGCCCAGAGCCGCGCGCTCGGTCGCGCCGGAGGCGAGAGCCACGCGGACGGGCCTGCCCCCGGCCTCGACGCCGGCCAGGGCCTCGACGACCCGGGCGAGCACGTCGTCGCGCACCGAGAGGAAACTGCCGAAGCTCACGTAGACGACCGGATCCTCGGACGCGGCGAGCCACTCCTCGACCTCCGCGTCGTCGGGCTCCTCGCGGACGGCGGAGCCGAGGAACGCGTGCGGCGGCAGCTGAGCGGTGCGGGCCGAATCGTGGAGCTCGCCCGGGTAGTTGAGCAGCAGGACGTCGCCGCTCTCGGCGAAGGCGTCGGCGCTGGGCGCCGCCCCGGGGTCGAGGGTGGTGAGGGCGGCGTTCC
>NZ_PSVX01000088.1:0-11532 GCF_002932695.1 Rathayibacter sp. AY1D2
GGCTTCGGCACCCTCTCCGTCGCGGCCATCCTGGCGGGGGAGCGGCGGGGGCCTCGGCCGTGCGGGGTTCGGTGATGCTCATCAAGGCTCCAGTCGTCGTTGACCGCCGCGGCGGATGCCGGGTGCTTCACCGTAGATCCGCCGGGCGGCCGCGTCGAGCGATCCGCACCGGATGTTCAGCACGGACGGGCGGGGAGTGCGCATCCCGGCGCCGAGCGGAAGGGGGTGCGGGAGGCGCGGGCGGCTGCCTACAGTCGGACTGCTGCGGCCCGGTTCCGCGGGTCGGACGACGGGAGGCGCGATGCGCGGCGAGGCGACGCTCTACACGGATGCGGTGGTGACGGCTCCGTTCGCCCTCGCGGTGATCGCAGAGGCGACCGGCTCGCGAGTGGTCGGCGCGCGGACCGCGGACGCGCACGTCCCGCTCTACAGCGGTCCGACGAGCGCGCGGGTCGAGATCGCGGGGTTCGGCGACAGCGTGCCGGTCACCGTCGACGTGCGCGACGAGCGCGGGATCGACGAGGCGCGTGCGGCCGCGCAGGCGCTCGGGCTGGAGCTCGCCGCCTACGCGGGCTGGGAGGTCGTGGCCGGCTTCTGAGCGTCGCGTCGGACCCGGGCGAGGTAGTAGCGGCTGGGCGCCGTCCTCACGATCGCGGGAAGCAGGCGGTAGACGGCGAAGGTGCGCGAGAGCGCCCGCTCGAACCGCGCCTCCTGCCGTGCGGTCCAGTGGAAGCCGAAGGGCTCGCGGAGCGCCGCCGGGAGCAGACCGGCGGTGATCAGGCGGAGGTAGGGGCCGAGCGGGCGCAGGTACCAGGCGGCGATGCTCGGGCCCAGCAGGTCGTGGGCGACCCGGCGGGCCGCGGGCGTGACCTCGAGGCGCTCCAGCTCCCGCTCCCAGTAGGCGTCGAACGCGGTGCGGGAGTCGGGCCAGAGGTCCGCGGGCATCTGCAGCGCCGCGCCGACGACGACGGAGCGGCGCACGATGTCGTCCGCCTCCTCCTCGCTCAGCGCACCGAAGGCGCCCTCGTAGAGCTGCAGCATCGACTGGGTGAGCGTCGCCGCGACCCAGCGCTGCAGCTCCGGGTCGAAGGCCGTGTAGCCGGGGCCGCGCACGGGCACGTGCGCCCTGTTCACGCGGCGGCGGACGGCGCGCACGTCCTCGGGAGTGCCGTAGTGCAGGACGTAGAGGTAGGAGAGCGTCCCGTGCAGGCGGTTCACGGCCCGGTGCACGAAGTCGGAGTGGTCGGCGACGCCCTGCCCGACCGCCGGGTGCGCGATCTGGAGGAGGATCGCGCGCGCGCCCGCCAGTAGGAACACGCCCTCGCGGAAGACGTCCGGGGTGCGGGAGGCCGACGACATGGCTCCACGCTACGCGGGAGCGGCGGGCGGAGGAGGAGCCGGCGCCCCCGGCGGGCGTCCGGCGGGCGCGGAGCGACCGCACGGGAAGCCCCCGGCGGGTGCGGAGTAGACTCGGCGCGGCCCAGGGACAGTGCCGAGACTCCGGCGTCGTCCGGGCCACCTCGAACTCGAAACGCAAGCGCGCTCGGCGCGGAATGGGAATGCAGCGTGGATCTCTTCGAATACCAGGCCCGTGATCTGTTCGAGAAGTACGGCGTCCCCGTGCTCCCGGGCATCGTCGCCGACACGCCGGAGGAGGTGCGCGCCGCGGCGGAGAAGCTGGGCGGCGTCACCGTCGTCAAGGCGCAGGTCAAGATCGGCGGCCGCGGCAAGGCGGGCGGCGTGAAGGTCGCGAAGACCCCCGAGGACGCGTTCGCCGCGGCGCGGTCGATCCTCGGCCTCGACATCAAGGGCCACGTCGTCAAGCGCGTCATGGTCGCCGGCGGTGCGCGCATCGACCGCGAGTTCTACTTCTCGGTGCTGCTGGACCGGGCCAACCGCTCCTACCTCTCGCTCACCTCCTACGAGGGCGGCATGGAGATCGAGCAGCTCGCCGTCGAGCGCCCCGACGCCCTCGCGCGCGTCGAGGTCGTCCCCGGCCAGGGCATCGACCAGGCCAAGGCCGAGGAGATCGCCCGCGCGGCGAAGTTCCCGGAGGAGCTGATCGCCAAGGTCGCGCCCGTCCTGGTGAAGCTCTACGACGTCTACACCGGCGAGGACGCCACGCTCGTCGAGGTGAACCCGCTCGTGCTCACCGAGGAGGGCGACATCGTCGCGCTCGACGGCAAGGTCTCGCTCGACGAGAACGCCGGCTTCCGCCACGCGGACCACGCCGCGCTCGAGGACAAGGACGCCGCCGACCCGCTCGAGGCGAAGGCCAAGGAGAACGACCTCAACTACGTGAAGCTCGACGGCGAGGTCGGCATCATCGGCAACGGCGCGGGCCTGGTCATGTCGACCCTCGACGTCGTCGCCTACGCCGGAGAGAGGCACAACGGCGTGAAGCCGGCCAACTTCCTCGACATCGGCGGCGGAGCCTCCGCCCAGGTGATGGCGAACGGCCTCGACGTGATCCTCGGCGACGAGCAGGTCAAGAGCGTCTTCGTCAACGTCTTCGGCGGCATCACCGCGTGCGACGCGGTCGCCAACGGCATCCTCCAGGCGCTCGAGATCCTCGGCGACTCGGCCACGAAGCCGCTCGTCGTCCGCCTCGACGGCAACAAGGTCGAGGAGGGCCGCGCGATCCTCCAGGCCGCCGCCAACCCGCTCATCACGCTCGCCGCGACCATGGACGAGGGCGCCGACAAGGCCGCCGAACTCGCCGCCGCGTAACGGACCCGACGACTCAAGGAATCAGAGAACAAGCATGTCGATCTTCCTCACCAAGGACTCCAAGGTCATCGTCCAGGGCATCACCGGCGGCGAGGGCACCAAGCACACCGCGCTGATGCTCAAGGCCGGCACGAACGTCGTCGGCGGCGTCAACGCCCGCAAGGCCGGCACGACCGTCACCCACGGCGACGTCGAGCTCCCCGTCTTCGGCACCGTGAAGGAGGCGATGGAGGCCACCGGCGCCGACGTCTCCATCGCGTTCGTGCCGCCCGCCTTCTCGAAGGACGCCGTCATCGAGGCGATCGACGCCGAGATCGGCCTCCTCGTCGTCATCACCGAGGGCATCCCGGTGCAGGACTCCGCGGAGTTCTGGGCGTACGCGCAGGAGAAGGGGAACAAGACCCGGATCATCGGCCCGAACTGCCCCGGCATCATCACGCCGGGCGAGTCGCTCGTGGGCATCACCCCCGCGACGATCACCGGCAAGGGCCCGATCGGCCTCGTCTCGAAGTCGGGCACCCTGACCTACCAGATGATGTATGAGCTGCGCGACCTCGGCTTCTCGACCGCCATCGGCATCGGCGGCGACCCGATCATCGGCACGACGCACATCGACGCGCTCGCCGCGTTCGAGGCCGACCCCGAGACGAAGGCGATCGTGATGATCGGCGAGATCGGCGGCGACGCCGAGGAGCGCGCCGCGGACTTCATCAAGGCGAACGTCACGAAGCCCGTCGTCGGCTACGTCGCGGGCTTCACCGCCCCCGAGGGCAAGACGATGGGCCACGCCGGCGCCATCGTCTCCGGCTCGGCCGGCACCGCGCAGGCCAAGAAGGAGGCCCTCGAGGCCGCGGGCGTGAAGGTCGGCAAGACGCCGTCCGAGACGGCCGCCCTGCTCCGCGAGGTCTACGCGGCGCTCTAGCGCCCGTCCTCCCCGCACCACCGTCGGAACGGACGGTGCCCCTGCTCCGGCGGGCGGCGCCGTCCGTTCCGTCGTCGGGGCGGGTCCGGCCGGAGTAGCGTCGCAGCGTGACCCGCCGCCTCGGACTCGACCTGCTGACCTTCGTGCCGTACCCGGAGGGCCCCGAGCAGCCCGGCGACGCCGCGCGGAGCCTCGAGGACGGGCTGGCACTGCTCGAGCTCGCCGAGGAGCTCGGCTACGGCACCGGCTGGGTCCGCGTGCGGCACTTCGAGCGCTACCTCGCGTCTCCGATGACCTTCTTCGCGGCCGCCTCCCAGCGGACCCGCCGCCTCCGCCTCGGGACCGCGGTCATCGGCGCCCGCTACGAGTCGCCCGTGCGCCTCGCCGAGGACGCCGCGACCGTGGACCTGCTCTCGGGCGGACGACTAGATCTCGGCGTCAGCAGCGGCTTCGCGCATCTCGCCTCCGTCTTCGACGGGGTGTTCGGGCAGGCCGAGCGCGACTTCCGCGAGGAGGCGCAGGAGCGCATCGCGCGACTCCGCGAGGCGCTCTCGGGCGCCGTGCTCGGCGTCGCGGAGTCGGCCCTGATGTCGGTCCCGGTCGGCGCTCCGCTCGTCCAGCAGCCGCACGCGCCCGGCCTCGCCGACCGGCTCTGGTACGGGGCGGGAACGGTGGCCTCCGCGGTCCGGGCGGGCGAGCAGGGCATGCACCTGCAGGTGTCCACGCTCAACACGGAGGAGACGGGCCTGCCGTTCGCCGAGCAGCAGGCGGTGCAGATCCGCGCCTACCGCGAGGCCTTCTCCGCCGCGCACCCGGGGCGCACGTCGAGGGTGACGGCGGGCCGCATCGTGCTGCCGCTGCTCGACGCCGCCGACGAGGAGGCGCACCGCCCCTTCATCGAGGGCTACCTCGCGCGGATGGACGACGAGGGCCGCCCCCGCACGGCCGACCGGTCGATCATCGCCGCCCCGATGCGCTTCAGCCCCCTCCACGTCGGGAGCCCGGAGCGGATCGTCGCGTCGCTCGCCGCGGATCCGGCGCTCGCGGAGGCGGACGCGCTCACGGTGACGCTCCCGGCGGTCGGCGGGGTGGAGTCGCACCGGCGCATCCTGCGCGCCGTCGCCGAGCGCATCGCCCCGCAGCTGGGCTGGACGCCCGGCGCCTGAGGATCAGCGCCGCGCGAGCAGTGCCCGGACGGGCCGCTGCAGCAGGAGCAGGAGCAGCCACCAGAGCCCGACCGACGGGATCAGCAGCGCCAGCGCCAGTGCGACGAGGAGCAGCGCGAGAGGCAGCAGGGCGGGCGCGAGCGGCAGGGGCCCTGCGCCGGGCCGCCTGAGCTCCGGGTGCCAGGAGAGGCGCAGCTCGATCAGGACCAGCGCCCCGCTCATCGCGGCCATCGTGCCGATGTAGAGCCCGATCGTCGCCCGGGAGTCCGGGAACAGCGCCAGCGCGCTCGTCGAGAACGGGAAGAACGCCAGCGCGGCCAGCCAGAGCAGGTCCAGCCACACCAGGGCGCCGTCGTAGTCCCCGGCGATCTCGAAGACGCGGTGGTGGGGGATCCAGAAGACGGCGATGACCGCGAAGGAGAGCGCGAAGGCGAGGACCGAGTCCAGGTGCTCCGCGAGCAGCGCCGGGACTCCGCCGCCCTCCCGGGCGACCTCGGGAGCCAGCTGCACGAGCGGCAGGACGAGGACGGTGATGGCGATGGCGGCGGTCGCGTCCGAGAAGTTGACGAGCCGGTCGAGCCCGCGCTCCGTCCGGCGGTGGGCCGCGCGTCCCCCGGGGCGCCCGCGGTGCACCAGGCGCTCGATCGGACCCGAGAGCAGGAGCAGCAGGAGCGCGAACATGTTGACGGCCGGCACCGCGACGGCGAGCACGAGGGCCGCGAGGAGGACGCTGATCGTGATCAGCGACCTCGAGAGGGAGCGCCGCGGCTCCGCCCCCGGGGCCAGGAGATCCGGATCGCGGCGCACGATGAGCTGCATCGCGAGGGTCGCCGCGCTCGCCGCGATCATCGTGCCGATGTAGAGCGCGATGACGCTGCCGTCGGTGTCGAGCACGTTCGAGATCAGGTTCGCCGCGAAGGGGAGCAGCACGACCGCGGCCAGCCAGACGAAGTTCGCGACGACGAGCGCGGGCGAGTACCGGGCCACGCCCTCGAAGACGGAGTGGTGGACCGCCCACAGCCGCCCGATCACGGCGAACGTGATGAAGAAGGCGGAGAGGGTGCCGTAGTGCCCGGTGAGGAGGGACCCCAGATCGGCCGCGCGGCCCTCCTCGACCACGTCGACCAGGGGGAGGACGAGGAACGTGATGGCGATGGCGACGACGGCGTCGGAGAAGTTCACGAGGCGGTCCAGGCCGCGCTCCGTCCGTGCGTCCGAGGTCCCCGTCATGGCTCCGACACTAGAGGGCCGGGCGGCGCGCCCCTGACCCGCCTCCGAGCGCGCCGCCGCTAGGCTCGTCAGGCCCATGAACCGGATCACCGTCGCCCTCCTCGCCGCCTTCGACGCCGCGCTGTCGGCGCTGATCGGGATCGCGATCCCGCTCGTCCCGCTGACCGTCCTCTGGGCCGTGCAGTACGACACGACGGTCGACTTCGGCGTGTTCTGGCGGGTCGCCGCCGACGCCTGGCTGCTCGGCCACGGGGCCGACCTGCAGGCGGCGCTGGCCCCCGACTCCGCCCTCGCCGTGGCGCTGCCCGGAGGCGCGGACGCCTTCCCGGTGACGATCGCTCCGCTGGCGTTCGCACTCCTCACCGTGCTGCTCGGCGCGCGCACCGGCCGCCGCGCCCAGGAGTCGCCGTTCCGGGCCATCGGCGTCCTCGTCGCGATCGCGACCTACCTGGCGATCGCGCTCCTGGTCTCGCTCGGATCCGCGGACCCGGCCGCCACCGTCGATCCCCTGCAGGGGACGCTGCTGCCGCCGCTCGTCTTCGCGCTGGGGGTGCTCGTCGGAGCAGCGCTCCACTCCGCCCGCAGCGACGAGGCCGACCCCCTCGGCGAGCTGGCCGCCTCCGCGCTCGACCGCGTCCCCGCGCCGGGGCCCGGGCTCGTCCTCGCGTCGCTGCGCGGGGGAGCGCTCGCCGCGGCCGGCGTGGTCGGAGTCGCGGCGGTGCTCGTCGCCGTGCTGCTGGTCGTGCACTACACCTCGGTCGTCGCGCTCTACGAGAGCCTCGGCGCCGAGGCGCTCGGCGGCCTGGCCCTCACTCTCGGACAGCTGGCGTTCCTCCCGAACCTGGTGATCTGGGCGGCGAGCTGGCTGATCGGCCCGGGCTTCGCCCTTGGCACCGGCTCCTCCGTGAGCGCGGCCGGGACGCTGCTCGGACCGATCCCGTCGATCCCGGTCCTCGCCGCACTGCCCGCAGGGGACTCGGCCTTCGGCTTCCTCGGGCTGCTCGTGCCGCTGCTCGCCGGGTTCGCCGCGGGATGGCGGCTGCGGCGCGGCGTGATCGAGGCGCTCGACGGACGCTCGCTGCTGCGCTGGGGCGCCGCCGCGGCCGGCGGGATCGGCGTGGTCGGCGGCCTGCTGCTCGGGCTCCTCGCCTGGTTCTCGGCGGGCGCCGCCGGGCCCGGGCGGCTCGCCCAGGTGGGCCCGGACCCGCTCGTCGTCGGGGCGGTCGCCGCCCTCGAGCTCGCGCTGGCCGCGGGCCTGGGCCTCGCCGCGGGCCGCAGCCGACGCGGCTGACGCCGGCGGAGGCGTCCCCCTAGACTTGCGCAGTGCTGAAGTTGGTCGTGCTCCTCTCCGGCGGCGGATCGAACCTCCGCGCCCTGCTGGACGCCACCGGCGACGTGGGCTTCCCCGCCCGCATCGTCGCGGTCGGCAGCGACACCGACGCCGAGGGCTTCCGCCACGCCGAGGAGCGCGGAGTCCCCGCCTTCACGGTCGCGCCGCGCGACTTCTCCTCCCGCGACGAGTGGGGCGCCGCCCTGCTCGGGCGCATCCGGGAGTGGGAGCCCGACCTCGTCGTCTGCGCGGGCTTCATGCGCATCCTGCCGCCCGTGGTGGTGGACGCGCTCAGCCCGCGGATGATCAACACGCATCCCGCCCTGCTGCCCCTCTTCCCCGGCGCCCACGCCGTCCGCGACGCCCTCGCCGCCGGCGCGACCGAGACCGGCGTCACCGTGCACGTGATCGACACCGGCGTCGACACGGGACCCGTCATCGCCCAGGAGAGCCTCGCCGTGCTCCCCGGCGAGAGCGAGGACGCGCTGCACGAGCGCATCAAGACCATCGAGCGTCGCCTGCTGGTGCAGACGGTGCTCGACATCGCCCACGGAACCGTCGACCTCGAGGAGCTCGCCCGCGCATGAGCATCACCGCCCACGACCCCAGCAGCTACGACGACCGCGACCGGGTCCCCGTCCGCCGGGCGCTGATCTCGGTCAGCGACAAGACCGGCCTGCTCGAGCTCGGAGCGGCGCTCGCCGCGGCCGACGTCGAGCTCGTCTCCACCGGCTCGACCGCAGCGACCCTCCGCGGCGCCGGCCACGAGGTCACCGACGTCTCGGCCGTCACCGGGTTCCCGGAGTCGCTCGACGGCCGCGTGAAGACGCTGCACCCGGCCGTGCACGCGGGCATCCTCGCCGACCTGAGGCTCGCCTCGCACCGCGAGCAGCTGGAGCAGCTCGACATCGCCGCGTTCGAGCTGGTCGTGGTGAACCTGTACCCGTTCCGCGAGACCGTCGCCGGCGGCGCCGACGCGGCGACCGTGGTCGAGAACATCGACATCGGGGGCCCGGCCCTCGTCCGCGCCTCCGCGAAGAACCACGCGAACGTCGCGATCGTCGTCGATCCGGCCGACTACTCCGGGATCGCGACCGCCCTCGCCGACGGCGGCACGACGCTCGCCGCGCGCCGCACCCTGTCGGCCCGCGCCTTCGCGCACACCGCCTCCTACGACTCCGCCGTCGCCGCCTGGTTCGCCGGGCAGGAGGCGGCCGAGGGCGTCGAGGGCTCGGTCGAGATCCGCGGGACCCTGCAGCAGGTCCTCCGCTACGGCGAGAACTCGCACCAGAAGGCGGCCCTCTACGTCTCGCCCGACGGCACCGGCATCGCGCAGGCGACGCAGCTGCACGGCAAGGAGATGTCCTACAACAACTACGTCGACGCCGACGCGGCCGTCCGCGCGGCGTACGACTTCGTACTGCCCGCCGTCGCAATCATCAAGCACGCGAACCCGTGCGGCATCGCGATCGCGAGCTCGAAGGCGATCGACCCCATCGCCTCCGCCCACCGCCGCGCCCACGAGTGCGACCCGGTGTCGGCCTTCGGCGGCGTCATCGCCGCGAACCGGCCCGTCACCCTCGCCATGGCCGAGACGGTGAAGGAGATCTTCACCGAGGTGCTCGTCGCCCCCGGCTACGAGCCCGAGGCGCTCGAGGTGCTGAAGACCAAGAAGAACCTGCGCCTGCTGCAGCTCCCCGACTTCTACGCCCCCGTCGAGCGCGAGTTCAAGCAGATCTCCGGCGGCCTGCTGCTGCAGGAGCCGGACCGCTTCATCGGCGGCCCCGGCGAGGTCAGCTCCGGCTGGCAGCTCGTCGCCGGCGAGCCCGCCGACGCCGACACGATGCTCGACCTCGAGTTCGCGTGGAAGGCCTGCCGCGCCGTCAAGTCGAACGCGATCCTCCTCGCCAAGGGCGGCGCCTCCGTCGGCGTCGGCATGGGCCAGGTCAACCGCGTCGACTCCTGCCACCTCGCCGTCACCCGCGCCGGCGACCGCGCCCCCGGCTCCGTCGCCGCCTCCGACGCGTTCTTCCCCTTCGCTGACGGCCTCGAGGTGCTCCTCACCGCCGGCGTGAAGGCCGTCGTCCAGCCCGGCGGCTCCGTCCGCGACGCCGAGGTCATCGACGCGGCCGCCCGCGCCGGCGTCACGATGTACACGACGGGGGAGCGGCACTTCTTCCACTGAGTGACGGGCGCGGAGCGCCCGCCACTCAGTGGAAGAAGTGGTGTTCGATCTCCCCGCCGCTCCCTGCGCGGCGGGGCGCGGTCGGCTCGGCGACGGGGCGCGTTTCGTAGAGCGGGTCGCGTCGCCGGTCGCGGGAATCGCTTGGCACGCGATTCCCGCTGAACCGGCTCTGCCTTGCGGTGCTCGTCTTCCCCGCCGCTCCCTGCGCGGCGGGGCGCGGTCGGCTTCGCGACGGGGTGCGTTCCGTAGAGCGGGGTGCGTCGCCGGTCGCGGGAATCGCTTGGCACGCGATTCCCGCTGAACCGGCTCTGCCTGGCGGTGCTCGTCTTCCCCGCCGCTCCCTGCGCGGCGGGGCGCGGTCGGCTTCGCGACACGGAGCGTTCCGCGGAGCGGGTAGCGTCGCCGACCGCGTGAATCGCTTGGCACGCGATTCCCGCTGAGTCGGCTCTGCCTTGCGGTGGGCGGTTTCCCGGCCGCTCCTCGCGCGGCGGGGCGTGGTCGGCGTCACGACGTGAGGCTTTCCATGGAGTGGGGGCGTCGCCGGTCACGGGAATCGCTTGGCACGCGATTCCCGCTGAAACCGCTCTGCCGTGCGGTGGGCGGCTCTTAGGGGGCTGCTAGGGGATCGACAGGCGAGGCGCGGGCGGGGGCGCGTAGGGTCACCGGGTGCCTTCCGACTCGACGCCCGCGTCCACTCCCGACACCCCGACCGCCGCGACCACGATCGCCCCGAACCGGGGCCGCGCGCCCGGGACGGGCCGCCGGATCCTCGTCGCGCTGCTCGCCGCCGCGGCGACCGCGCTCGTGGCGCACCTCGCCAACCTGCTGGCCTTCTTCATCGGCAACCAGCTGCAGCCCGGCTCCATCCCGCAGGTCAACGCCTACTTCCTGCTCTCGAGCGTGCTCGGCTTCGTGGTCGTCCTCGTCCTCGCCGTCGCGGGGATGCTCGGACGCACCTGGAGCGCCGCCCTCGCGGGACTCGTCGCGGGCGTGGTCGGAGCCGTGTTCGGCACGCTCGTCCAGGCCAGCGCCACCGGCGAGGCCGTCACGGGCGCCGTCTGGGCCTCCATCTTCCAGACCTTCGCCGGACTCAACCTCGTCTTCCTGCTCGCGTTCACCGTCTCGGCGGCGAGCGTCGGCCACACGCTCTGGAACCGCCTCCGCACCACGGGCGCTCCGGCCGCCGTCGTCACCGACCGCCGCATCGCGATCGTCCGGGCCCCGGCCGCCGACCTCTCGGCGGGCGAGCTCACCCACCTCGAGCGCGTCCCCGTCGACCAGCAGCGCGCCCAGCAGCAGTGGGAGGCGTACGTCGACCTGCTCGAGCGGGCCGGCTGGGAGACGGTCGAGGCCGCACCGGCGCCCGGACTCGCCGACTCCGTCTTCCTCGAGGACGCGGTCGTCGTCTTCGGCGACCACGCTGTGATCGCCCGGTCCGGAGCGGAGTCCCGCCGCGGAGAGACGGCGGGCGCCGAGGAGGCGGTCCGCGCCCTCGGCCTGACGGTCGACCGCATCGAGGAGCCGGGCACGCTCGACGGCGGCGACGTCCTCAAGGTGGGATCGACGGTCTACGTCGGCCGCGGAGGCCGGACCGACGCGGCGGGGGTCGCCCAGCTGCGCGCGATCCTCCGCCCCCGCGGGTACGGCGTCGTCGCGGTCCCGCTGACCAAGGTGCTGCACCTCAAGAGCGCCGTGACCGCGCTGCCCGACGGCACGGTCATCGGCTGGGAGCCGGTCGTCGACGAGCCGCGCCTGTTCCCCTCCTTCCTGCCGATGCCCGAGGAGCCGGGCGCCCACGTGGTCGTCCTCGACGACGACACCCTCCTGATGGCCGCCTCCGCTCCCCGGAGCGCCGAGCTGCTGCGGAGTCTGGGCTACCGCGTCCTGTCCGTGGACATCTCGGAGTTCGAGAAGCTCGAGGGCTGCGTCACCTGCCTCTCGGTCCGCGTCCGCTGACGGCGGAGGCGGG
>NZ_PSVX01000089.1:0-11032 GCF_002932695.1 Rathayibacter sp. AY1D2
GCTGTTCGGCGCCCGGGTCGAGCGGGACGGCGAGGACCTCGTGGTCACCGGCGGCGACGAGATCCTGGGCGTGGACCTCGATCTGTCGGAGGGAGGCGATCGTCGCCCCCATCGGCCGCTTCGCCGCGTACGCGTCGCCGTCGAAGGTGGTGGGGCCGAGCGCGAGGCCGGCCAGCGGCGGGACGAAGCGCATCACGGTGCCCGCGAGCCCGCAGTCGAGCGTCGTCGAGCCGAGCAGCTCCTCCGCGGGCTCCACGACCAGGTCGGCGCCGAAGCCGCCGGTCGAGCCGGACTCCCGGATCGTGGTGCCGAGCGAGCGCAGCGCCTCGATCATCAGGGCGCTGTCGCGGGAGTGCAACGGCGCCCGCAGCGTGGAGGGCCCGTCGGCCAGCGCAGCGAGCACCAGCTCCCGGTTGGTCAGCGACTTGGAGCCGGGCAGGCCGACCTCGGCGTCGAGAGCGCCGGCCGCGAGGGGTGCGGGCCAGGCGTCGTCGCCGGGGAGCGCACGGGCGTCGCCGTACGGATCGAACTCGGGAGCGGAATAACGCGAGAAGACCATCGGTTGTCAGGATAGTCGGCGCGCAGGGCGTCGTCAGGAGCGTGACGGAGGCGGAGCATGACGGCAGCACCCCCGGTCCTCCGGAGCAGCAGGCCCGTCGCCCGGAGGCGCCCTCGTGCCGCAACCCCGGTCGTCCGCCGCGCCGCCGCTCTAGAATCGCTCGTGATGACTCGCGACGACGAACCCCGCACCACCCCCGCCGACGAGGCTCCCGAGCCCGCCGACGCGGAGCAGACGATCGTGGAGACCGTCGAGGAGTCGCTGGACGACGCCCCGGTCGAGGCTCCCGTCGATCTCCGCTCCCTCTTCGAGCAGCAGGCGCTGCCCTTCATCGACCAGCTCTACGCGGCCGGTCTGCGGATGACGAAGAACCCCTCCGACGCGCAGGACCTCGTGCAGGAGACTTTCGCGAAGGCCTTCGGCGCGTTCCGCCAGTTCGAGCAGGGCACCAACCTGAAGGCCTGGCTCTACCGCATCCTCACGAACACGTTCATCAACTCGTACCGCAAGAAGCAGCGCGAGCCCTATCAGAGCGCGATCGACGAGCTCGAGGACTGGCAGCTGGGCGGCGCCGAGTCGACCACGGCCACCTCCAGCCGCTCGGCCGAGGCGGAGGCGATCGACCACCTCCCCGACACCGCGGTGAAGGAGGCGCTCCAGGCGATCCCGGAGGACTTCCGGCTCGCCGTCTACTTCGCCGATGTCGAAGGCTTCTCCTACCAGGAGATCGCGGACATCATGAAGACCCCCGTCGGGACCGTCATGAGCCGGCTGCACCGCGGCCGGCGCATGCTGCGCGAACGACTCACCGACTACGCACGCGAGCGCGGATTCCGCGCCGCATTCACTTCCGGGAGCACGAAATGACCGACAGCGGCTGCACGAAGGCGAAGGCCGAGCTCGAGGAGTACCTCCACAACGAGCTGTGCAAGGAGGACGCCGCCGACATCCGCGAGCACATGGCGGGATGCGTCGACTGCGCCGACGAGGCGAAGGTCGGCGTGGTTCTGACGGTCGCCGTGCAGCGGGCGTGCAAGGAGACGGCGCCGGAGGACCTCCGCGCCCAGGTGCTCGGCATGCTCCGCGACGAGCACGCCGCGCACTCCCAGGCGCCCGCCCGCCTCTAGGCGCAGCACGACCCGGGGAGCCCCGGCCGTTCGAGACCTCCCGCGCACCGCGGGCCCTCGAGGGGCCGGGGCTCCGTCGTGTCCGGCGGCCTCCGGTCGCCGCGGCACCCGCACGTCGCGAGCGCTTCTGCCGGTCTCTGCGGGCCTGCGGTCAGGCACGGTCCGCCCGCAACGCGACGGGCCCGCCGGAACACGAGGTTCCGACGGGCCCGACCGCGTCGTGCGGACCGCGGATCAGCGGGTGAGCGCCCGCGACAGCAGGTCCGCCTGCTCGGAGGCGTGCCGCTTGGCCGAGCCGGCCGCGGGGGAGGCCGCGGAGGGCCGCGAGACCACGCGCATGGACCGGCCCAGCTTCGGAGCGACCTCGAGGGCCATGAACGGCCAGGCGCCCTGGTTCTCGGGCTCGTCCTGCACCCAGACGAGCTCCGCGTCCGGGTAGCGCTCGGCGATGCCGCGCAGCTCCTCGATCGGCGCCGGGTAGTACTGCTCGACCCGGACCAGCGCGATGCCGTCGTCGGGCTTCTTCTCGAGCTCCGCCTTGAGGTCGTAGTGGACCTTGCCGGCGTGGAGCAGGACGCGCTTCACGGCGGAGGCGTCCTGGATCCGCGCGTCGTCGATCACCGGCTGGAAGCGGCCCGAGGTGAAGTCCTCGACCGGGCTCGAGGCGCCGCGCAGACGCAGCATCGCCTTCGGGGTGAAGACGATCAGCGGTCGGCGGGGCCGGGAGTAGGCCTGGCGGCGCAGCAGGTGGAAGTAGGACGCCGGCGTCGACGGGCGCGCGACGGTCATGTTCCGCTCCGCGCACATCTGCAGGTAGCGCTCGATCCGAGCCGACGAGTGGTCGGGGCCCTGGCCCTCGTAGCCGTGCGGGAGCAGGAGCACGAGCGACGAGCGCTGGCCCCACTTCTGCTCGGCGGAGGAGATGAACTCGTCGATCACGATCTGGGCGCCGTTCGCGAAGTCGCCGAACTGCGCCTCCCACAGCACGAGCGAGTCGGGCCGCTCCACCGAGTAGCCGTACTCGAACGCCATCGCCGCGTACTCCGAGAGCAGCGAGTCGTAGATCCAGAGCCGGGCCTGCTGCTCGGACAGGTTCATCAGCGGCAGCCACTCCTGGCCGTTCTCGCGGTCGTGGAGGACAGCGTGGCGCTGGACGAAGGTCCCGCGGCGCGTGTCCTGGCCGACGAGGCGCACCGGGGTGTCCTCGAGCAGCAGCGAGCCGAGCGCGAGCAGCTCGCCGAAGGCCCAGTCGATGGAGCCGGAGCGGCTCATCTCCTGGCGCTTCGCCAGCAGCTGCTGGAGCTTGGGGTGCACGGTGAAGCCCTCGGGCGGCGTCGTGAACGCGTCGCCGATTCGCGTGACGACCTCGGTCTTCACGCCGGTGACCTCGGGCTCGCCCGGGTAGTCCTCGCCCTGCTGCGCGTCGGGCAGCTCGAGGTCGGCCACGGAGTCGCCGTCGGCGGTGATCACGGGGATCGCGCCGGTCTGCGCGGCGTGGGTCTCGGCGAACGCGCGCTCCAGGCGGTCCTGGAAGTCCTGGTGGGCGCGGTCGTACTCCTCCTCGGTGATGTCGCCGCGGCCGACGAGCGCCTCGGTGTACAGCTTGCGGACCGAGCGCTTGGCCTCGATCAGGCTGTACATCAGCGGCTGGGTCATCGAGGGGTCGTCGCCCTCGTTGTGCCCGCGCCGGCGGTAGCAGATCAGGTCGATGACCACGTCGCGGTGGAACCGCTGGCGGTACTCGAACGCGAGCTGCCCGACGTGGACGACCGCCTCGGGGTCGTCGCCGTTCACGTGGAAGATCGGCGCCTGGATCGTCTTCGCGCCGTCGGTCGAGTAGATCGAGGTGCGGGCCTCGTGAGGGGGAGTCGTGAACCCGACCTGGTTGTTGATGTTGATGTGGATCGTGCCGCCGGTGCGGTACGCCCGCAGCTGCGACATCTGCAGGGTCTCGACCACCACGCCCTGGCCCGCCATCGCGGCGTCGCCGTGGACGAGGATCGGCAGCGTGGTGAAGGTGCCGATGGGCTTGCGGTCCTGCTTGGCGCGGACGATGCCCTCGAGCACGCCGTTCACGGCCTCGAGGTGCGAGGGGTTCGCCGCCAGGTAGACCGGGATCTCCTCGCCCGCCGCGCCGCGGAAGGTGCCCTCGGTGCCGAGGTGGTACTTCACGTCTCCGGACCCCTGGACCGTGCGCGGGTCCTGGGTGCCCTCGAACTCGCGGAAGATCTGGCCGTAGGTCTTGCCGGCGATGTTGGTCAGCACGTTCAGGCGGCCGCGGTGGGCCATGCCGATCGCGACCTCGTCGAGGTGCTCGTCGGCCGCGCCCTGCAGGACGGCGTCGAGCAGCGCGATGAGCGACTCCCCGCCCTCGAGCGAGAAGCGCTTCTGGCCCACGTACTTGGTCTGCAGGAAGGTCTCGAAGGCCTCGGCCTCGTTGAGCTTGCCCAGGATGCGCAGCTGCTCGTCGTGGCCCGGCTTCTCGTAGCCGCGCTCGAGCTTCTGCTGCATCCAGGCGCGCTGCTCCGGGTCCTGGATGTGCATGTACTCGACGCCGACGGTGCGGCAGTACGAGTCGCGGAGGATCCCGAGGATGTCGCGCAGCTTGAGCTGGCGCTTGCCGCCGAAGCCGTCCGTGACGAACTCGCGGTCGAGGTCCCAGAAGGTGAGGCCGTGGCTCTCGATGGCGAGGTCGGGGTGCGAGCGCTGCACGTACTCCAGCGGGTCGACGTCGGCCATCAGATGCCCGCGGACACGGAACGAGTTGATGAGCTCCTGCACGCGGGCGGTCTTGGAGACGCGCTCGGCGAGGTCGACGGCGATGTCCGTGGACCAGTGGATCGGGTCGTAGGGGATGCGCAGCGCGGCGAAGATGTCCTCGTAGAAGCCGCGGCCGCCGAGCAGGAGCTCGTGCACGATCTTGAGGAACTCGCCCGAGCCGGCGCCCTGGATGACGCGGTGGTCGTAGGTCGAGGTCAGGGTGATGGTCTTGCCGATGCCCAGCTCGACCAGCGTCTTCTCGGACGCGCCCTGGAACTCCGCCGGGTACTCGAGGGCGCCGGCTCCGATGATGCAGCCCTGGCCCTTCATCAGGCGGGGGACGGAGTGGACCGTGCCGATGCCGCCGGGGTTCGTCAGCGAGAGCGTGGTGCCCGCGAAGTCGCCGGCGACGAGCTTGTTGCCGCGCGCGCGCTTGACCAGGTCCTCGTAGGCCGAGAGGTAGGCCGTGAAGCTGAGCGTGTCGGCGCGCTTGATGCTCGGCACGAGCAGGGCGCGCGTGCCGTCGGGCTTGGGCATGTCGATCGCGATGCCGAGGTTGACGTGCGCCGGGGCGACGACCGCGGGCTTGCCGTCGACCTCGTCGTAGAACACGTTCTGGCTCGGGAAGTCCTTGAGCGCGCGGATGAGCGCCCAGCCGATCAGGTGCGTGAACGAGACCTTGCCGCCGCGGGTGCGGCGCAGGTGGTTGTTGATGACGATGCGGTTGTCGATCATCAGCTTCGCCGGGATCGTGCGGACGCTCGTCGCGGTGGGGATGCTGAGGCTGGCGTCCATGTTGGTCGCGAGGCTCTTCGCCATGCCGCGGAGCGGGGTGACGACGTCCTCGTCCGGCGTGGAGTCCTCGGCGGAGGGCTTGCTCACCGGAGCGTCGGCCGGGATCGGCTGCGCCTTCGGCTGCTTCGACGTGGTGCGGGAGGCGGGGGTCGACTCGGAGGAGGAGGCCGCGGCGGGATGGGTCACGGCGCCTCCGCCGCTCGACGAGACGCGCTCGGCGGCAGCGGCGGGCTTCGAGGCGGCGGGCGCGGGGGCCGCGGCGGGAGCCGGAGCCGGAGCGTCCTTGCCGGAGTTCGCGAGCTGGGCGCCGTAGCGCTCCAGGATGGGCCACCAGGACTCGTCCACCGAGGCGCGGTCGGCGCTGTACTGCTCGTACAGCTCCTCCACGAGCCACTCGTTGGCTCCGAAGTCCTCCGCGCCCTGCTCTGTTCCTGCTCCGGTCAACTGGCTCGACACAGCCGATCGCCCACTCTCTCCGTTGATTCGTCCTCGATCATCCGGACGGGCCCGTCGCATCCCTCGGCGCCTGCCACCGCGGCGGAGGAGGTCGTCCTCGCACCAGCGGGAACCGGTGCCGTCGCCTGGTCCCGTCCCGGTCGCCAAGCCTAGCCCCGTTCCCTGCACGGCCGACCCGGGGCCGCGCCGGAGTAGCGTTTCCCCCATGCGTTTCTCCGGCGGAACACCCTCAGGCGACCTCACCTATTCGGACGTCTTCCTCGTCCCCGGCCGCTCGTCGGTGACGAGCCGCCTCGACGTCTCGCTCGCCCCGGGCGACGGCACCGGGGCGACGATCCCCGTCGTCTCCTCCAACATGAACTCGGTCACCGGTCAGCGCCTCGCAGCGACGCTCGCGCGCCGGGGCGGGCTCGGCGTCCTCCCGCAGGACATGCCCCTGCAGGCGCTGGACGCCGCGATCCGCTGGGTGAAGCGCCAGCCGGTCGCCTTCTCCGGCGCCCTCACCGCCTCGCCGGCGACGACCGTGGAGGAGGCGCTGCGCATCCTGCCGGCCGTCGCCGGCCACGGCTTCGTGGTGCAGGAGGAGGGCGGCGCGATCCTCGGCTGCGTCCCGGCCTCGCGCCTGGCGACCGCGCTGCCGGACGCGCGCCTGGGCGACCTGGTCCACTCCGCCACGCCCTCGATCGACGCCGACGACGTGCCCACCGCGCGGGCCGCCTTCGACCTCATGGTGGCCGCCGACCTCGACTTCGCCCCGGTGCTGCACCACGGCGCCCTGGTCGGCACGCTGTCGCGCACCGGCGCCCTCCGCTCCACCGTCTACGACCCGGCGCTCGACGCGGACGGGCGTCTGCGCGTCGCGGCGGCGATCGGCATCAACGGCGACGTCGAGGCGAAGGCGCGCGCACTCGTCTCCGCGGGCGTCGACGTCCTCGTCCTCGACACCGCGCACGGCCACCAGGAGGGGATGCTCCGGGCGCTCCGGACGGTCTCCGCGCTCGATCTCGGAGTGCCGATCGCGGCGGGCAACGTCGTCACGGCCGACGCGGTGCACGACCTCGTCGACGCGGGAGCGGACATCCTCAAGGTCGGCGTCGGCCCCGGCGCGATGTGCACCACCCGGATGATGACCGCGGTCGGCCGCCCGCAGTTCTCGGCCGTCCTCGAGACGGCCGAGCGCGCGCACGAGCTGGGCGCCCACGTCTGGGCGGACGGCGGGGTGCGCTACCCGCGCGACGTCGCCCTCGCGCTGGCCGCGGGCGCCGCCTCCGTGATGATCGGCTCCTGGTTCGCCGGCACGATCGAGGCGCCGGGGGAGCTGCGCAGCGACGCGGCCGGCCGGGTCTACAAGGAGAGCTGGGGCATGGCCTCGGCCAAGGCGGTGCAGGAGCGCTTCGACCGCCTCGACGCGTACGAGCTCGCCCGCAAGCGCCTCTTCGCCGAGGGCATCTCCTCCTCCACCATCTACCTCGATCCGCTGCGGCCCTCGGTCGAGGACCTGCTCGACATGATCACCTCGGGGGTCCGCTCGTCCTTCACCTACGCCGGCGCCCGGAGCGTGGCCGACTTCCACGAGCGGGCGCACGTGGGCCTGCAGTCGGCCGCGGGCTACGAGGAGGGCAAGGCGCTGCCGGTCAGCTGGTGAGCGGGCGCCGCGTGCTAGAACCGAGCCCATGACCATCGTCGACAACGCCGTGTACGTCGACGGCCGCCGCATCCGGAACCCCGACTCGCTCGAGGACACCTTCGAGCTGATGCGCGACGAGCACGGCATGGCCTGGATCGGCCTCTACCGCCCGACGCGCGAGGAGGTCGAGGCGGTCGCCGAGGAGTTCGGGCTGCACCCGCTCGCCGTCGAGGACGCGCTGAGCGGGCACCAGCGGGCCAAGCTCGAGCGCTACGACGACGGGCTCTTCGTCGTGCTGCGGCCGGCGCGCTACGCGGACGCCGCCGAGACGGTCGTTTTCGGCGAGCTGCACGTCTTCGTCGGCCCCGACTTCGTGGTGACCATCCGGCACGCCGACTCCCCGGACCTCGCCCGCGTGCGCCGCCGCCTGGAGGAGGATCCGGCCCTCCTCGCCCGCGGGCCCGAAGCGGTGCTCTACGCGATCCTCGACCAGGTCGTCGACGAGTACGCGCCGGTGGTGTTCGGCGTCCAGGGCGACGTGGACGAGATCGAGGACCAGCTCTTCGGCGACGACTCGGACGACGGGCTCTCCGAGCGCATCTACCGGCTCTCGCGCGAGGTCATCCACTTCCAGCGCTCGGTGCAGCCGTTGACCGCCCTGCTGCACGAGCTGCTGCAGGAGTCGACGCCCGTGGAGGGGGAGCCCTCGCCCTCGCCGGAGCGGATCGAGCTGCGCCGCTCCCTCCGCGACGTGCTCGACCACACCATCCGCGTGACGGAGGCGGTCGACTCCCTGCGCGCGATCCTCGACAAGGCGCTCACGGTGCACTCGACGCTCGTCTCGCGCCGGCAGACCGAGACCGGGCTCGCCCAGAACGACGTGGTCCGCAAGATCTCCTCGTGGGCGGCGATCCTCTTCGCCCCGACGCTCGTGGCCGGCATCTACGGGATGAACTTCGACGACATGCCGGAGCTGCACTGGCGGCTCGGCTACCCCTGGGCGCTGGGCCTGATGGTGCTGTTCGGCTTCGCGCTCTACGCGGTGTTCAAGCGGAAGAAGTGGCTCTGAGCCGCCGCGTCGGAGCACGCCCGGCGGCGCTCCGCGGCGGGTAGACTCGGCGCCACAATGGACGACCCTCCCTCTGCGCATCCGGCCTGTTCCGCTCACTGCCGTGCTCCTCGGACTCCCGCTCGACGCTCCGGTGCCGCCGCTCCGCCGGCCCGCACCGTCCGGCCCTCCTCGCACCTCCCTCTCGTGACCGGGGGCGACCACCGTGGGAACTGAGTGGCTCCTCCTCGGCGTCGGCCTGCTGCTGACCCTGGGCACCGGCGTCTTCGTCGCCAGCGAGTTCGCGCTGGTGAACCTCGACCGGGCCGACCTCGAGGCCCGTCGCGACCGCGGCGAGACGCGCCTGGGCATGACCATCGCGGCCCTGCGCGTCACCTCCACGCACCTCTCGAGCGCGCAGCTGGGCATCACTCTCACGACGCTGCTCACCGGCTACACGATGGAGCCCGCCCTCTCGACGCTGCTCCAGGAGCCGTTCAGCGGACTCGGCATCCCGGAGGAGGCGCTCGCGCCGGTCATGACGGTGGTCGCCATCGTCATCGCGACCCTGCTGTCGATGATCCTCGGCGAGCTGGTCCCCAAGAACTTCGCCCTCGCTCTGCCGCGGGCGACCGCGAAGCTCGTCGTGCCGCTGCAGACCGCGTTCACGACGGTGTTCCGCCCGGCCGTCGCCCTGCTGAACGGCAGCGCGAACGCCCTGCTGCGCCTGGTCGGCATCGAGCCGAAGGAGGAGCTCTCGGGCGCCCGCAGCGCCGAGGAGCTCTCGAGCCTCGTGCGCCACTCCGCCAGCGCCGGACTGCTCGAGGAGGACACGGCCGACCTGCTCGGGCGCACCCTCCGCTTCTCCGCCCTCACCGCGGGCGACGTGATGACGCCGCGCCTGCGCCTGTCGACGGTCGAGCGCGCGAGCACCGCGCAGGACGTGCTCGACCTCGCCCGCACCACCGGGTTCTCGCGCTTCCCGATCACGGACGACGACATCGACGACATCGTCGGAGTCGTGCACGTCAAGCAGGCCGTCGCCGTGCCCCGCGGCAAGAGGTCCGACGTGCCGGTCACGGCGCTGCGCTCCGAGCCGCTCCGCGTCCCCGAGACCATGAAGCTCGATGTGCTGCTCACGGAGCTGCGCGGACGCGGCTTCCAGCTCGCGGTCGTCGTCGACGAGTACGGCGGGACGGCGGGCGTCGCCACGCTCGAGGACCTGGTCGAGGAGCTGGTCGGCGAGGTCGCCGACGAGCACGACCGCTCCCGGGCCGACGTGGTCAAGCTCCCCGGCTCCACCACCTTCCCCGGCATGCTCCGCCCCGACGAGGTCCTCGACCGCGCCGGCGTGCACATCCCCGAGGAGGGGCCCTACGAGACGGTCGCCGGATTCGTGATGAGCGAGCTCGGCCGCCTCCCCGCCGTCGGCGACCGGGTCGACGTCGAGGGCGGCTCGCTGCGCGTCGAGCGCCTGGACGGCCGCCGCATCGACCGCCTCCGCTTCACGCCCGACCCCGACGCGGATCCCGACGGGATCCCCGACCCGCTCGCCGACGTCGCCCGCGGACACCGCGGACGGAAGGAGTCCGACGATGAGTGACTGGGCCGGAATCGCCTGGCTCGTGGTGCTCCTCGCCGCGAACGCCTTCTTCGTCGGAGCGGAGTTCGCGGTCATCTCCGCGCGCCGCTCCCAGATCGAGCCCCTCGCGGAGAGCGGACGCCGCAGCGCGATCACCGCGCTCGCCGCGATGGAGCACGCCACACTGATGCTCGCGACCACGCAGCTGGGCATCACCGTCTGCTCGCTGTTGATCCTCAACGTGAGTGAGCCGGCGATCCACCACCTGCTCGAGGTGCCGCTGCACGCCGTCGGCATCCCCGACGAGCTCTCCGGCACCGTCGCCTTCGTCATCACGCTGCTGATCGTGTCGTTCCTGCACGTGGTGCTCGGCGAGATGGTCCCCAAGAACATCTCGTTCTCGATGCCCGACCGCGCCGTGCTCCTCCTGGCGCCGCCGCTCGTCGCCATCGCCCGGGTCCTCCGCCCGATCATCGTCGCCCTCAACGCGGTCTCGAACGGAGTGCTCCGCCTCTTCAAGGTGGAGCCCAAGGACGAGGCGAACAGCACCTTCACGCTCGAGGAGGTGCAGACGATCGTCGACCAGTCCACCCGCGAGGGCACGCTCCGCGACTCGACCGGGACCCTCCTCGCCGCGTTCGAGTTCACCGAGAAGAAGGTCCACGACGTCGCCCTGCCCCTCGACGGGATCGTCAGCCTCCCCAGCGGAGCGACCCCCGCCGACGTCGAGCGCGCCGTCGCCAAGCACGGCTTCTCGCGCTACGTGATCCTCGGGGAGGACGGCACCCCCGAGGGCTACATCCACCTCAAGGACGTCCTCGACCTCGACGGCGACACGGAGGGCGCCAAGTTCCGCCTCCCCGTCCCCGCCAAGCGCATCCGCCAGCTCGCCTCGATCTTCGAGGCCACCGACCTCGAGGACGCCCTCGCGATCATGCGGCGCACCGGCGCCCACCTCGCCCGGGCGTTCGACGAGCAGGGCCGCGCCACCGGAGTGCTGTTCCTCGAGGACATCATCGAGGAGCTCGTCGGCGAAGTCGACGACGCCACCCGCCGCTAGGCGCGGGCCGCGGAGGGG